>PFDW01000054.1:2056-3049 GCA_002793835.1 Candidatus Portnoybacteria bacterium CG10_big_fil_rev_8_21_14_0_10_36_7
CAAGCATTTCATATCCTTTTTTAATCAAATTATTTACTCCATCATCATTTGCGCCAAGTTCCTTTCTGAAATCTTCTTTTTCTTGTCCTTCCAAATCCTTAAGCTCATTTTCAATTCCGGCATCCACTATCACATAATCTGATTTCGTGTCTTCAAAAAACTTAATGAGTGCGGACCATCTATCATCTTTTATCTCATCCAAATTTACATTTCCAGCTTTTTTGTTTAAAACATACAAAATCTTTTTCATTGTCAAAAGTTGCATCGTTTTTGCAATCTCAAGCTCATCTTTTGAAAGGTCTGCCGTAAAAGCAAGACGACCATCATCAAGAACTTTTTCCACTTTCAAAAGCACCGCATCTTCCGCAATAGCAAGTTTGTCTCCTTTTTTTACATCACGTCCGATATTCGCACGTCGTTTGGATACAGTTTGGAAATCCGCAAGCACAAGCTCCAGATTAATAACACCAATATCACGCATCGGATCTATTCCACCATCCACGTGATGAATATTTCCATCTTCAAAGATACGCACAACTTCCGCTATAGCATCTACTTCACGAATATTGGCAAGAAACTGATTTCCCAATCCTTCTCCCTCTGATGCGCCTTTCACCAAGCCAGCAATATCCACGAACTCTACAACAGCCGGAATAACATTTTCGGATCTAGAAAACATAGCCAACTGCCACACTCTATCGTCCGGTACTTTTACAATCCCAATAGATGGGTCAATTGTACAGAAAGGATAATTCTCCGCAGGCGCGGATTTTTTTGTCAGTGCGTTAAATAATGTTGATTTGCCTACGTTTGGCAGACCTACAATTCCGATTGATAATCCCATAGAATATAGAGCATAGCAGAAAATACTAAAAAATAGAATAAGAAGCGCCCCACACGAAAGTTCGTGAACTTGGAGGCGAGGCTTCCAAGTTATGGGTTTCTTGACTACCAGACAATATAAGAGTAGTTTATAAAAGGAAACGAACACCA
>PFDW01000025.1 GCA_002793835.1 Candidatus Portnoybacteria bacterium CG10_big_fil_rev_8_21_14_0_10_36_7
TCCAAAAAAAACTTTTGACTTTACATAAAGATAAACACCTCTGGCTCACAGTTGCTTCGACTGTTGCAATCGGCCTTCTTGGCAATATCGACATCATTATCGCTAAACACATTTTTAGCGCAGAAGACGTAGGATTTTATAGTGCTTGGTCGGTCTTTGGCAAAATAATTTTGTACATTTTCGGGCCCTTGCTTTCAATCGGGTTTATTTTTTTTTCAAGCAAAAAGTACAAGAAATATCACCGCCCGGGATTTGTATTTACTATCTTGATTTTCGCGCTCATTGGTGCTGCCGCATATTATGGGTACGACATGTTTGCCCTCACTGCAGTAGATCTGGTTTTCGGCAAAACATTCTTGCCTATGGCACCTTACCTTGAAGTTGCCGCTATTTATGGAACTTGTTATTTACTGGCACTTTTTACGCATCAGTTTTTCCTGGCAAAAGGGAGTTGGGGAGTACTGATACTTCCTGTTTTATCAGTAATATATATCGGAGTCATGCTGTTTGCAGCAAAAAGTATTGTGGCACTAATGATTATCACAACAGGCTTTCTGGCGACAGTCTTCGCTTCGTCACTTATTTTTTATCTGCTGAGGAAAAATGTGATTTTTAGGGAATAGATTATGTAACTGTATAAGTAATGTGTATTTTTGTCATAAATACTATTGACATAATTACATAACATTTTATATTCTCATTGATATGTCGTTTTTAAAAAATGCCATTTTTGTTTTGCTTACTTTATTTGCATTACTTTATCCTAAATCAATATATGCAGTAACCGTTAGATCATACTTGGTAACCGAAGCTAAAGAGTTTAACGGTGACCCATTCCTCAATAGAGTTTATTACAATAAGACAATTAACTTTGCCTATAAATCTGGAAGAGTCGTACTAAGTCACAATCCCGATGGAACAGGAGAAGGTTATGTTGGTGAGGTGATTGGCGCAAGTCAGTCCTTTATTGGAGCATTCGAGAGGAATATGAACGGTGTCAATGAGAAGGGAGTTAATGATTGTACACCGCAAAAAATGAAGCCACTTGACATAACGGCAGTTGTAAAAAAAAGTGAAAATAATAACGTACTTGTACGCTTTAAGTTTGACTGTAACGCAAGCTACCAAAAAATCGAAGATCTATATCTAGTGCATTTTGATGACTACGATCCTAATGTAACTCCATTTCTTGATTTACCATGGGATTATAAAGCGGATGGAAAAGCATTCCAAGACGTAGTACTACAAATCGGTTCATATTTCGATCATACTTTTCCGTTGTTAAGCACCAACCTATTTGAACCTCAAGAATATGAAAGTCAACTAACAACATATAAAAATGAATCTAGTTTAGATAAGCGTTATTCTAAGCATGACGGTTACGATTATGGGAACCTTGCATTTGTAGCGAATAATGACAATGTACTGGCAGCCGCAGCAGGACAGGCAACTTATGTTAATACTTGTACAGCTTGTGGAAACACGATTTATATTTATCATGGTAATGGCTATCAAACGCGCTACTATCATCTTCAACCGGAAGGACTGATCACAAATGTACCCGGTCAAAAAATAGTAGTTAATGATAGACAACCTATTGGAAGAGTGGGTTTTAGCGGCAATGTTGATCCACGTGGCGAAGGTGGCGCTCATATTCATTTCATGGTCGTATTTGACAAAAACGGTGACGGTAATTTTGATGATAACATTCCTGATGGCATCGTTGATCCCTACGGTTGGCAGTCAGATAATCCCGACCCTTGGGAAAACTATATGTTTTCACTAAATGGTCAGGAAAAAAACGGCGCAAAAAGTCATTACCTTTGGAAATACGGTCTGAGTACAGTAAACACAGTAATACACCCCGACGGCAGCTCAATAATTAATAATCGGTACAATCTTACATTCCCAAAAAATTTTGTAACCCGAGATGTCTTTTTGAAGTTCAATACTGTTCCGGTTTCAGAGTCTTCTGCAGAATTACAGCCTATTGGTGCGGGAGTTGATATAACTCTTTGGGATGGCATTGACACATTTTTCACCAATTTTCAAAATTTTTTTACCATAGACTTTTCCTTTACTAATTTGGATATAACAAGATTCAAACCAAATTCTTTTTCTATTTACTCGAGCGCCGATGGTACAAACTGGCAGGCTGAATCTACAACTATAGACTTATTAAAACAAAAAGCAACTGCCCAGGTCAACCATCTTACGCAATTTGCTTTCATGGGTCAAAAGATAGATAGCGTTGCCCCTGTGACGACTGCAATAATTTCAGGAACCACAACAAATAATCCGAGCGAATATACAAATGAAACTCCGGTGATAATAAATATCAATACAACAGATCAGCCGACAATAGGTACTCTCGGTATTGATTACACCATATTTAAGGTCAATGATGAAGACTGGAAACAATACAATAGCCCGTTATATTTTAATGAGATTGGTGAATATGAAATATTTTATTATTCTGTAGATAAAGATGGAAATATTGAAGATGTTAAAGAGTCGAAGTTTTCAATTGTGAATCCTATTGAACTTGAAGCTGAAATAACTTTTGACTTTGAAAATAGCAGATTTTTAATAAATGCCAAAGATCAGACCGTTCCAATTTCGACTGAAATCATAAAAATAAATAAGAAGGAATTTGATCAAACTACACTTTCCACATCAAGCGATAAATTGAAATTAGTGACCAAGACTGACATTAAAAAAAATAATTATGATTTAGCGATCAAATCTCTACAATACAATAATGATACTCCAGTCGAAATGAATAAAAATACATTTAAAATAATCATTGAAGCAAATAAATTAACACAAATACTTAATATCTCAAAACAAGTTAAAGTACGTTTGATATACAATAAAAGGAAAGACAAAACAACGATTGTAATAATCGAAAATTCTATTAGGCAAAAGGAAGAAATAAATGGATTTAAAAAATTATCGTTTTTCACGTCAACTGGAGCAATAAATTATCGAATTAATTAACTATGTCAAAAAAAGACAAAATATTAACTAATTATCTCAAGCTCGCTCTCTTTTCATTTGTTTCTATCATGGTTATT
>PFDW01000047.1 GCA_002793835.1 Candidatus Portnoybacteria bacterium CG10_big_fil_rev_8_21_14_0_10_36_7
CTTTTGCCAATAAACGTGCAATAGTAGTTTTACCAGTACCTCGAGGGCCAGTAAATAAATAAGCGTGTGCTACCTTATCGTATTTGAGTGCATTCAAAAGCGTCTTAATCACATGTGCTTGACCGAATAGGTCAGAAAATGATTTAGGACGATATTTTCTATATAGTACTTGATGTTCCATATACAAAGCATAAGACATATTAACTAAAAATAAAAGGGCCGACTAAATCGGCCCATGGTTATTGACAAAACCAAATAATAAATGATTATATTCGTCAAGCCTTAAATACTATGAACTTATAGCCAACAAAATTCGCAATCATAGAAAATATGACCCCAAAAATTGCACTAACTGTTGCCCACTCCTTTGTACTTAGCCAAGACGGCGAAAAAACTTTAAATATATAGGTAGAAATGCCTAAATTTACAATAAAAACAATTACGCTTACCGTAATGAACTTAGCAAACTCTGCTTTTTTATCCACGCCATTAGCTCGCTTTTCGGAAAATGACCAATACCTATTCCAGAAGTAACTATTAGTTGAAGCCGTTAGGAAAGAAATACTCTTAAAATAAGAGAAACGATAATCTTCTTGCGATATATTTAATAGAAGTATCAGAACATTAAAAACACCTATATCTAAAAATGTATTTAGAAGACCCACTTGAAAAAACTTTACTAACTGATAAATTACTAAAACCTTTCGGCCAATGAAATATCCGACCCATGAGCCGATTAATGCCAAAATTGGAAACGCTATTGGCGCAAACCAAAATAGATTTTTCACTACTTCAAAATTATCTACGTTCAATATAATTGGCCAAGCCAGCCAAGCTATCAATTCTCCTATTACTAAACTAATTATAGCTTCCTTTTTTCCAAAATGAATCGCAGGTGATTGATTAAACTCCATATTTTTTAGTTAAACTTATATTTATTTCATTTTCAATTACATCTCGTGCTTTGCCATACTTTAATGCGGAATACTCCCGTAAACTTTTAGCCAACTCGTCATTGCCAGGTGGATAATCAATTGTATTTATATCAAATGGGGGTGAAGTTTTTCCGTTAAGTAAAAGCTTAACAGTTGCATGTCTATTCTCTTGGTTAATTAAATCAGCTTGCGTAAATGTCGGTGCAAATTGCTTTGATAAAAATTCACCGTCGTCGGCGCTAACTCTGAACGAAACTAAAGAACCGACGTTACCAAATACTGATGCCTTAATATCATCATTTAATTGTTCTATGAATTGATGCGCCATGATTAATGATAAACGATACTTACGAGCTTCCGACAAAATTGTTGATATTGAATTGGATGAATAATTCTGAAACTCGTCAATATACAGATAAAAATCTTTCCGCTGATTTTCATCTGGTATATCAACTCGCGATAAAGCTGAAATCAATATCTTCCCTACAATAATTAAACCCAATAAATTGGCATTAATATCCCCTAACTTACCTTTTGACAAATTAACTAGGAGAATCTTTTTGTTGTCCATAACATCTCTGAAATTGAATGCGCTATGCTCTTGCCCAATAATTGGCCTCATATAAGCGTTAGTAACAAAAACGTCGAATTTGCTAACGATATAAGGAGCAATGTTTTGGAGTGCGGCATCACCACCAGCTTTTTCCGCTTGATCTTTCCAGAAATTTTTGACAGTTATACTAAGTGTTTTTGATAATTTATATGCTCGGTACTCGGTATCTGTAAAAACCCTCATAACATTCATCAAAGTGCAACCAGATGCAGGGTCATCCATAACTAAGTGCAAAGCATTTCTAAAATACTGTTCAAACATTGGCCCACCTGTTTCTTTTAAATTATATAACTTATCAAAAATACTTAAAAGTTCATTTATAATAAAAGTTTTTTGTTCAGGATGCGCCTGATCATATTCGAGCATATTAAGACCTATTGGACGATCAAGATTACCAGGGTCAAAATATATAAGGTCATCCATTCTTTCCTTTGGAACATAAGATAGTGCGCTTTCTGCAAACTCACCGTGTGGGTCAATGATACAGACTCCTTCACCATTTATGATATCTTGTCGCAACATTTCTTTCATAAAGCCAGACTTACCAGTACCAGTTTGCCCAATAATATATAAATGCCTGCGTCTATCATCACGTCTTAACCTTACTAAGGTGCCTTGCCCACGGTAATTATTTTTTCCGATTACCAAGCCATCACTTGGTAAATCAGCTGGTGGAGCAGCATTGGCTGACCGAGAGAAAACCATTTTTGGAGCCTCCAAAAACCCAGTATAAAAATGAAATAAACTTGTTAATTCTTCTGTCGATAATAACATCGACTGTTTTTTATTAAATAATCTAAACGAATAATCAAAGAATAAACCACTCAAAGCTTTACCAACTGGGCGGACTGGAGATAAGACATTATTGCCTGGTGACCCAAATTGCGTAAAAGAATTTTCTATTTGAGACAAGATTTGACCCGCCCTCATAACATCATTAGCTGAGACCAATATTCTTATATTGATCTCAAAAACTGGCTTATTGGCTTTTTCATCTAACAATTTAGCCATGTCTTGCTGTTGTGCGCTGATCGCAGGCTTGGGTTCATTATTCTTGTTCTCATTAGGTCCTTTTATTGTATCAATAAAAAATAAAAAATTTTTAAACAGCTTGCTCCTGCTTGATTTAATAAACGCAAAGTCGTAATTGTTTCCCTTGGCCATTTCTTGTGCAATTTTTGCACCAAGTTGGCCAACACCTTTATCTGCTGGCGAAACAACTATTTGGATTGATGCCCCCTCACCTTTTTCCTTGAGCTGGCTCATAGCTGTTACCAGAGTATTAATCGGATCTATGTCTAGATGCTTGTAAGTTTTTATCGGTAATGCATAAGTTTTTGTCTGCATTAGATAACTGCCCCGCGAAACTCCTGTAGGATTAAAAATGTTATAATCTTCTATTTTAATAATTGAAGCATCGGGGAAAAAGCCATAAATTTGCTTGATGATACCTTCCTCGTATTTTATTGGAATTGAAATATAAAAAGAAATTTTTTCATCACTATTTGACACAGCAATCTCAAGAGCAATAAATGGCTGACCGTACTTATATATCTGACCGCCTTTTTCATGCATATACCCAAATGATGCATAAAGCTGTTCCATCGTGGCAATTATGTTTTTTTCATCTTTGTGCTGTTCGTCTGCTGATTCTTTAACTGTTTTTTTAGCCAATGATATATGATACAAATTCATATTTACCGCTCTATCTACACTAGACTTATTTGCAAACATTTTATCCCAAAAAATCCATACCAAAACGCCCATAATTATCACAGCTAAGATACCTGCAAAAAAATATAAAATTGTTAGGATCTCTACCATTATGATTAAATTTGATCTGCTTTATGTGCTTCAAATAATTGCTGACGTAATTGATCGATGATCACGTCATGAAAACGGTCAATTAAATATGCATTATCCAATGTTCTAGCTACCGCTACTGCATGAGCAAGATTTTTTTCAAAAGCAATTGTCACAAGTGATTTAATCTGTTGATCTTCATTGAGCGACCTAAGCGCTTTAGCGTCTTGCACAACATCGTATGGAGCCACTGCTACCGCTTGTGAGCTCTGAGAAGATAGTGCAATACTAGCGGGCGAGGCTTGTCTGTAAACCTCGGCTAATTTTTCAGCTGGAAGCTCTTCATGCCCAACTTTTAGTGATGCTTTTTTTTTATTCCAAAGCGCTTCGAGACGTTTTATTTCCTCTTCTTTCGAGACAACACTTGAAACTCCACCGCTTGAATCTAGTGGAGCATTCTCGATTGGCTCTCGATATTGATCAGACATGGCTTTATTTTATCACGAAATTAATTTATTTGATACAACGTAATTACGATCCAACCACGATCTCTTACGTCATCAAACCATTGCTCATCGGTTTGTTGCCAATTTTCTGGAACAGTTGGTTTTACCGCTCCAAAACCAGTCGTCCACAATACCCACACACTATCTCCAGCACTCACTTTATTTTGTAATTTAGGCACTAAGTCAGAATTATTTAACAATGCATTCCCAGAGAAATGAAACATTTGATTAATATCATATGTGCCTGGCGAAATAAGTAATGGCCTAATTCCAGTTTCGTTATAATATTCAAAGGTAAAATAAACAAAAGTCGAGCCGATAAGTATTTTCTGACCTGATTCATAATTATTATTGATATACAGAGAGGCACCTGCCATTCCAGGTCTATCGCTAACCCGAGTCTTAGCCCAATTATTTAAATAAAAAAAGCCACTGCTAATAATCATGCCAATCAACAAAACATAAGCAATTTTTTTCCACTTGATTATTAATATGTCAAGCAACATAGCCCAAATCACAATATAAAAAATACCTGCAAAAATGAAATATCTATCTAAATATAATGAACGCTTAAATGATAAGGCTATTGCCAATAAAAACGGCACAACAAAAGATACAATGACAAACCACTTTGATTGACCTCCGATAGATTTTTTAAATAATACGATACTAAACAAGATGACAAAAACTAATGCAAACCCCCACAAAAAATTAGAGCCGACCAAATATCCCCAACCTGAAATCATTTTCCACAAAGTAGCTGGGATTGAAACTGGAGTCATCTTAGGGATCCAATAGCTATCCTGAACTTGAGAAAATTGTCTTATAAAGGTAGGTAGATATGGTAAAAAAACTAACACAGACACACCAAAGCCAACAATCATTTTTTTAATCGCTTCAATTAAGTACATTTGACGCCAGTCTTTCTTAAATAGCCAAATCAAGACGAAAGCTCCCTGTGCAGCGACAGAAAACATTAAAAAATAATGAGTCAATAAAGCCAATCCAGCAACCACTCCATAGATTGCCCAAGATATATAAGTTTTCTTCTCAAATGCTTTAAGCAATAGCCAAGACGAAAGAATGACTAAAAAAGCTCCCAGTGTATACATGCGAGCTTCTTGCGAAAACTGTATCTGGAATGGATTTATTGCCACCAACAAAGACGCAATCAACGCTAAACGCTCACTATTAAAAGCCTTTTTTATAAATACATATAAAATCCATACTGTTAGCATCCCAAAAAACAATGAAAAGAAACGTAACGAAAACAGTGAACTACCAAATATGTAATTCCAAAATCGCAAAATAATATAATAAAATGGTGGGTGCACATCCGCAGCAATCCGATGCATCATTTCTCCCCACGGATATTTTATAAGTAATGCCGAAAAAGCTTCATCATGCCAGAGCGAGACAGCCACAAGATTATAAAAACGCAAAACCAACCCAATCAGGATGATGCTATATAAGTAAAATATATATATTTTCATAAATTTATTCTTGATAAACCGCCATTATAGGTTCACCAAATTTATTATACTCTTTTTTTACTAATTTTGCGTCAGGGTGGTATTCAACAAATTTTGTTATATCAAAAAGAGTGGATTGGGTAAAAATTATTTGCTGATAAGGCTTAAGAACTGTTTCGAAAGATCTTTCTGGTAAGACTAGTTGATATGGCTGTTCATAATCAAAAGTCAAAAATTCAACTGTCTGGACAGAAAAAGCATCTAGAGATAGAAAAGTGTTTTCTTTATCATTGCGCTCATTTAAATAATAACTGGCAGAAGTTAAATCAGATCTATACGCATAATATGCGTCAGGCGAATTGGCGTAAAAATTGAAATACAGAAAATAGCTTTCTGAAAAAACTCCAAAAACAAATATTATAGCAATAATTGTAGCTGTAAGCTGACTAATAAATTTATTTTCTTTTAGCCAATTAAAAAATCTTTCAATAATAAGCGCTGGAAAAATAAACACTACAGGGAGAACCCCTGCCAAGCGCAAACCATGTGGTATGCCTTCAGCTGTTGCTAGCTCGGGAGCCAGCATAGCAAAAAACCACAACAACAATGCAACATAAACCAATCCACTACGCTTTAAGAAAATACAACCAATTGACCGCCACGATGCATATAACAATCCAATCAAAAAAAACGGACTTAATAAAATGGGTAGAAATGGTTGCCCCGATACATTGTGACGCCAATTTAAATCTCCGCTAGTAAAAAATGATAAAGCGGTCTTTTGTGCAACGTCAATCACTGTGCCCACTAAGTCTCCGTTGTTTAATTCTTGAGAAAAAACCGAAACCTGATCTGTCCTACCATGGAGTGAGCCTGGATGCGAATAAAAATAATATCCTAGCGGAGCAACAACAATGACAGTACTAATCGTAAAAATAATGGAACTTCTTATGTATTGGCTAAGAAGTATTTTTATTTTTTCTTTACGCATGAATCTAGACCATAAATATATAATTAACAAAGCTAATAAAACAAACGGTAACATTCTATAGGAGATATAGCTGTAAAAACCAGCACCAAAAAATATTCCTGCCATCATCGCCGAGCATTTTTCTTCTCTAACATTATCAGACTGAAACACGCGCACTAAAAAATACAAAGATAAAGTAGTAAAAAGAGGTACTAAGATTACCCTGAAACCAGTGCGAGACAATACTATATGCCAATAAGATGTTGCCAAAAAAAATGATGATAAAATTGCAATGTTTTTATTAAACATGCGCCTGGATAGAAGATACAAGGCCACCACCTCCAAAATACCTATTGTTGCAGAAACTATGTGCAATTGTCTCACGCCAACTCCAAACAGCCAGATAGAGAACGCCTCTAAGTAGAAGAATAACCCTTCGCGACCATTACCCCTCTCAAAAAAAGGCACAATTTTTCCATGCAAAATATCTATTGCATCGATACCATTTGCCGCTTCGTCAGGAAACAATCCACCTGGCAATGACCTAATCTGCCAAAAACGGAAAAAAACCGCAAGCGACAATACTGATATCATTAAAATAATAAACTTGTTCTTTTTTAGAAATGAATAAAACATTTATTTATAATAAACTCTGCCTTCAATACGTAAATCAATATAACTTATTGAAGCGCGCTTATCTTTTATTTGTTCAATTAAAAGTTGCTTTAAATTAAGAACCTGCTGTTTTAAGTCTCTAGTAATATCAAAATATACGACCCACGCTTCATTGGTGCGCAATTCTAACTCCAAATTATTCGTGAGAATAAACTCCTTAGCTTCTACCTCTGGTAAATTTGCCTCTAAGGTATTTAAAACATCATTAACCTTTTGAAAAATAGTTGGGTCTATAACTGACGAACCAATCTTAATTTCACCATCACTATTTCTCTTTAATATCGGCAACTTTCCACCTTCAATTTCAGGGGCTGATAAATAAGCTATCCCCTTTTTATCTAAAAAGAAGCAGCGTGATATATTGCCCAAATTTTTTATAACCTGGCAATAGAGTGCAACTGGCGATTTTTCTTGCAACTCAATTGTTACTTTATGTAACCCACTATGACCTACTTTCACATTTTCCAAAACAGGGTACTTATCAAACAGTTTACCCTTCAATTGATTAAACGAAAAAAACCAAAAATTATCTCTTCCAATCAATTTGGCAACTTTTTCTACTGAATAATCTTTAGCTATACTCAATACAGAATTATTAATGTTCTCGCGAGCTCCACTGACTTCAAATTCTCGTATTTTAAATACATCGGAGCATACAAATAGATAAACAAGCCCTCCTAAAATAATTGATGTTAGAACTATATAAATAATGATTTTGTTTTTAACCAACTCGAAAAGTTTCTTTTGCTTCAACGATTTTCTTCTTTTGCCTTTATATTGAGGGCTAAATTTTGAGTTCACCTTTGAGAATCTCATAACTTAGGAAAATTTACTTTTCCATCTTTAGTTTGATAATTTTCAATTAAGGCAATTAGTGGCCTTTGAGTCATCGCTGTTGCATTTAACGCATGCACAAATTCATTTCTCCCAGTTTCTTTATTTTTATACTTAATATTAAGACGGCGCGTTTGATAATCCGTGCAATTAGACGCGGAATTAGTTTCTCGATATTTATTTTGCGACGGCATCCATACCTCTATATCGTACTGCCGAGCAGCGGTAACCCCCATATCGCCAGTTGAGTTAGCAACCATACGATAATGAAGCCCTAGTTTTTGAATTATATTCTCCTGCAAAGAAACCAAATAATCTAACTCTGCTTCAGAATCTTCTGGCTTTACATACGAAATCATTTCAACTTTATCAAATTGATGAACTCGCAAAATCCCTTTGGTATCCTTTCCGTAACTTCCTGCCTCACGTCTAAAACAAGTAGAAAAACCTACATATCGTCGAGGTAAATTTGTCTCTTCAAATACTTCATCGGCATGCATTGGCAAAATTGATTGCTCACTAGAGCCAACTAAAATCATATTATCTTCTGGCAAAAAATATTTTTCTCTAGCATCATTTTTTGTTAGATGGCCTGTTCGTTTCATTGTTTCTTCAGAAACCATCACAGGGGGCAAGATAGGGGTGAATCCCTCACTTACTAAAAAATCAACTGCCATATTTATTAATTTAAACTCCATAAGTACGGCTTCGCCTTTTAGAAATCCGAATCTTGAACCAGAAATTTTTACCGCGCGTTTTGTATCAATTACATCTAGCTCTTCCCCCAATTCCATATAATCTTTTGGCTCAAAATCAAACTCGGGTTTCTGGCCCCACTGACGGACCTCCTTGTTAGCCGACTCATCAACGCCAACTGGTACATCAACAAATTGAATATTAGGAATTTCCTCCATTCTACTTTTGATTTCAAGTTCTAACTTATTTAATTTTGGCGTGAGATCACCTAATTTTATTTTTAACGATTTCAAGGATTCCAGTTCATCAAAGCTTGGTTTTTTGCCAACTTTGTTCTGCTCTGCTTTTAAAGACTCAAACTCAATTAACAATTTCTTATACTCTTCATCTATTCTTAAAACTTCGTCAACAACACCAAAATCCTTGCCCCTATCTTTCATGGCCTTTTTTACTTTATCTGGATTTTCACGAATAATTTTAATATCTATCATATGCATTTATTCTATCATAAAGTTTTTTAAAGAAAAAGGGGCGTTACTGAATCTAGCAACAAAAAACGCAGTGTTCAATCTGCGCTATTTGTTACAACTAAATTTTAAAGTAAGCGTCTACTTAGACTTATCCTTCATGGTCGGGAATAAGATTGACTCACGCAAACTTGGGGCTCCAGTAAGTAACGATACTAGCCTATCAATCCCCATACCAAATCCGGCCGTCGGTGGCATGCCATATTCCAACGCTTCTATAAAATCCTTATCATAAGGCATCGCTTCATCATTATCTTTATGTCGATCCTGCGCTTTCATGCGTCTCTCCTGTTCTTTAGAGTCGTTCAACTCTGAAAATGCATTTGTTAATTCCATGCCTCCAACAATTAATTGAAATCTGGCTGCTTTTTCTGGCTCTGTCTCCAAAGATTTAGCCAACGGATTCATTTCAAGAGGATGGTTTATAACAAAAGTTGGATTAATTAATTTAGAACGGCATGCGGTTTTGTAAATTTCATCAATCATTTTACACCTTGGCATTTCTTTTTCTATATCTCCGTCTATTTCTTTTATTTTTTCCAATAAATCGTTATCACTAGTTTTATCTATGTCAATTTTGGCAAACTTTAATATTAAATCACGCATGCTAATCTTTTCATATGGCCCATTAAAATCTATTTCATTTTCTCCACATTTAACCTTTTCACTCCCGAAAACTTCGTTTGAGATACTAGCAAACATTGTTTCTGTAAAATTCATTAACATCTCGTAATCGGCATATGCCCAATAAAACTCTAGCATGGTAAAGTCCGGGTTATGAGTAGCATCCATCCCCTCGTTTCTGAAACATCGTCCAATCTCATAAATTTTTTCAAACCCACCGACCAACAGACGTTTCAAATAAAGTTCAGGTGCTATTCTTAAATACAAGTCCATATCCAACGCATTCAAATGTGTTTTAAACGGTCTTGCTGCAGCTCCTCCGTAAAGCGACTGCAATATAGGTGTTTCAACTTCCATAAAATCATTAACCTCTAAATAGTTACGTATTGCCTTAATAATTTTTGCCCTCAGTATAAAGCGTTCCATAACTTTCTCATTTGAAAGTAAATCCAAATATCTTCTTCGAAGTCGTTCTTCTACATCTTGAAGCCCACTCCATTTTTCAGGCAACTGATTAATTGTTTTAGCTAAAATTTTATAACTAGAAACCTGAAGCGTTTTCTCACCTTTCTTTGTTTCGAATAATATCCCTGCAGCTTCCACGAAATCTCCAATATCAAAATTTGTTAAAAAGAAGCTATACTGTTCTTGCCCGAGCGAGTCTTCTTTAAAATAAATCTGAATTTGACCTGAGATATCTTTTATGTTGCAAAAAGTTGAACCGCCATGTTCACGTTTAGCAATTATTCTGCCTGCTAAAGTGACTTTTTTCTTTTCCCCCGACAATTTATTAAATTGTTCTATCGCTTGACTGATTAAAAAATCTCTATCGCTTTTTGATGGATAGGGATTTATGCCGGACTTTCTAATCGCCTCCAGTTTATTTATTCTATCTTGTTTTATTTTCTCTAGACTCATTAACTTATGTCTACAATTTTATACTTAACTCTTTTTTGCGGTGTTTGCACTTCAAAACTTTCGCCTTTCTTTTTTCCTAAACAAGCCTGCCCGATTGGTGACGAATTAGAAACCTTACCTTCCAATGGGTTAGACTCTTCTGAACCAACGATCATATAAACTACTTCTCGCTCACCATTTACTATAAATTTAACAGTGGAGCCGACCTGAACTATGCCTTTTTGCGTTGTACTTTTATCTATAACAACCGCTTCTTTGATGATATTTTCTAGATCCTGGATTTTTCCTTCATTGAAGGACTGCGCCTCCCGTGCTTGCATATATTCGGTGTTCTCTGATAGATCGCCCAAGGACTTGGCTTCTTCTAAACGTTTAGCTATCTCTTGCCTTTTCATCTTGTAATTTTCTACTTCTGTCTTTAATTGCTCCAAACCTTCCAAACTAATATAACGTGGATTCATTTTTTTATTTAAAAATTCACCGCCAAAAAGGCGGATCATTTATTATTTATATTTATTTATTATTATCATTAAAATATTGAAATATTGACTTTGCTACGGGCATAACTGAAGCTCGACCCATCATACTTTCTTCTACGATTAATGTTAACACAATTTGCGGATCTTCGTAAGGGGCAAACCCCGTAAACCAAGTTCTAGTTTTCTCAGTTTTCGTAGAATACTGTGCACTGCCTGTTTTAGCGGCGACGGAAATTGGCAGATCCTTTAAAGCAGAACCAGTGCCGTTTACAATCATTTCACGCATTGCCTTTTTGATACTCGTTAAATTATCTTGGTCTACAGGAACCCGACTAATTAACGTTGGTTCTGTTTCACTTAACATATTGTCGTTGCTATCGGTAATTTTGTCAACAATATAAGGTCGGACTACCTTACCACCATTAACAATTGCAGAGGTTGCCACAGCCATTTGAATCGGTGTCACTAATAAATCCCCTTGACCAATTGCCATATGATAAGTGTCTCCTAAATACCAGTCTTCCTTCTTGGCTTCCTCCTTCCATGCTGGTGTTGGGATGAGACCCTCTTTCTCTCCGTATAAATCTATGCCTGTCTTTTCCCCTAAGCCAAACGAAGCAAAATACTTGCCCATATTTTCAACTCCTAGTCCATTTATATTACCATAACCTCCTCCAACAGCATAAAAGAATATGTTGCACGACTCCGCAATCGCCTTAAATAAATCTGTTTTCCCATGAACTGCCCAATCTCTAAACGTATATATTATGTTGGGGTCATATATACTCGGAACATTAATTGACCCGGAATCTATTATTGAGGTTTTCGTGGTAATTAATTTTTCTTGCAGACCAGCTGCTCCCACCATAATTTTTACTGTAGAGCCAGGTACATACAACCCAGATATTGATCGATTCAAAAACGGTTGCTCGGTATTATTTAATAATTTAGAGATCTCTTTACCATTACCTGAAGCCGAAAATAAATTTGGGTCAAAGCTTGGCAAACTAACCATTGCTAAAATTTTACCAGTTTTAGGATTCATAGCTATCCCAGCAGCTCTTTTAGATTCGTAACCAAGATTATCCACGGCTTGTTTTAAACTATCATACATTATCTTCTGAATATCTGAATCAATTGTCAAAGTTAAGTTATTACCAGGCTTAGGCTCCAATAAGTTTTGCAATCTCTGTTTTTTGCCCTTGCTGTCAATTTCCGTTTCCTTTTTACCTACTTCACCATGTAATACATCTTCATATCTAACTTCTACGCCGGCTTTGCCAACTTTTTCAGACAAAAAATATTTTGTGTAAATTTCCTGATCCGACTTATTCATAAGCCCAACATATCCCAAAGCTTGAGCCGACGCTGCACCAAGCGGATATTCCCTTAAATAATTTCTATCAACCTCAATACCATTTATGTCTTCCAGCGCACCTTCCAATTCCAATGCTTTGTCCTCTTCAATATTTTCAATAATTATTACGTTTTCATTTATATCTTTTTTTTCAATGTCAAATAATTTCTTTATTTCATCCTCTTCGATATTTATTATACCAGACATTTTTTTTGCAATTTCACCTAAATTGTTTGATTGATTAAAAAATTTAATTGGATTAATAGATATATCGTAAGTACCAATATTTTTTGCCAATGCCTGACCATTCCTATCATAGATTGTCCCCCTCGGAGCATTAATTAAACTTGTTTTTGTTTTATTTAAATTTGCAACTGCTTGATAGTCAGAACCATTAATTATAGCCAAATAAGCTGTTCTCCCAATAAATGAACCAATTATTACTAAACATATAATTAAAAGCGCCGCCAAACTTCGGCGGTCCAGTGCTTTCTCAATTTTACCCTTATCCTCAGTACCCTCAATCTGTTTAGCGTCCAATAAAATTTCACCAGGATCAATTGAAAACCGAGAATCTCTTTTAACCCGATAACCAGAAAATGAATTTGCTGACTTAAAAAAGCTCATTTTATTTATTTTCTTAATCGCAAAGCATCACCAAAATGGCTGGGCAATAATACTTCTTTTAATTTGTCCACATCCTCTAGCACAACTCCACATCCTCTCACTACTGCCGTTAACGGATCTTCAGTCACTCTAACTTTAATTTTAGTATTTTCCGCTATCAACTTATCAAAACCTCTCAATAAACTTCCACCACCAGCTAAAATAATTCCTCTTTCCATTATGTCTGCAACCAATTCTGGTGGAGTTTGCTCAATAGTATCTTTGATTGCATTTACCAACAATTTGTTTGATCGCTCCATTGCTTCTCTAACATGAGTGTCTGTGACCACCACTTCTTTAGGCAATCCTGTAATAAGATCTCTCCCACGCATCACTGCTTCGGTTTCTTCACCCATCTCAATTGCAGAGCCAATTCCAATTTTTATTTCTTCTGCGGTCTTTTCGCCGATCAATAATTTAAAATTATCTCTAGCATATTGTATTATATCTTCGTTTAATTTATCACCAGCTATTCGCAAGCTTTTTGCGACAACAATGCCCCCCAAAGATATAACCGCTACTTCGGTTGTGCCTCCTCCAATATCTACAATTACATTGCCGCTTGGGTCATGGATTGGTAGTCTCGAGCCAATCGCAGCCGCCATCGGCTCTTCAATCAAATATACCTCTCTAGCACCAGCATTTCTCGTGGCATCTTCAACCGCTCGTCTTTCTACCTCGGTTACTCCGGAAGGAATTCCCACCACCACTCTTGGCCTTGGCATTAAAGCAAAAGTTTCCTTATGCACTTTATTTATAAAATATCGCAACATTTGCTCGGTAACTTCAAAATCAGAAATAACACCCTCAACCAATGGCCTTGTAGCTACAATATGAGAAGGAGTTCTGCCAACCATTCTTTTCGCTTCTTGCCCTATCGCCAAAACTTGTCCAGTCTTTTGGTTAACTGCAACCACTGAAGGCTCATTGATTATAATTCCTTTACCCTTAACATACACTAAGGTATTGGCAGTCCCCAAATCGATTCCAATATCTTTTGAAAATGTTCCAAATATTTTACCTAACATTTAGTTTCGCCTACCTCCTGATAGACTTTATCTATATCAATTAGTTTATTTTGCTCACTATCGCGTCTTTTTATTTCAACTTTATTCTGAACTACTGTTTTATCGCTTACCACTAAACGATAAGGTATCCCGATTAAATCAGCGTCTGCAAATTTTTCTCCTGGACGTAAATCCCTATCGTCATACAAAATTTCTATTCCTTTTGCTTTCAAATCTTCGTAGAGCTTATCAGCGGAAATAATTGCATCCTCATTATCTCCCAACCTGATTAAATGCACGGCAAATGGTGCAACTTCTTTCGGCCAATTCATGCCTTTATCATCAGCAAAAATTTCTACAATAACTCCCATAAGACGTGTAATGCCAATACCGTAAGAACCTAAAAATACCGGCACTTTATTTCCATTTCTATCATTAAAAAAGACTCCCATTTCTTCACATTTTTTTGTCCCAAATGTAAATATATTTCCAACTTCAGCAGTCTTCTGCATTTGAAAGTCACCCTTTTTATAACCCATTTTATTTAATGTTTCGTCATTAAATATTTCTTCATTAAGCGCTATTTTATCCGTTTTGTGGATATACACATTATCTTCTCCCGCATCACAAATAGTCTGGAATTCGTGACTAAATTTATCTGTAAAAAATCCCCCTGACGC
>PFDW01000019.1:0-1877 GCA_002793835.1 Candidatus Portnoybacteria bacterium CG10_big_fil_rev_8_21_14_0_10_36_7
AATAATTTTTTTACCTCGGTCATATATTCCTCCTTCAAAGGTATTAACTGTTGGCTTAGGGACAAGAGAAGCACCAGAAGAAAACTCATAGTGATAAACCACATGACCTGGCCATGAGTTGCGGAAGAGGATATTAATATTTGGATCTGCTAATACCTTGGCGACGTATTCCGCGATAGCCTCGATTACCACAATTACAACTCGCCCCCCTGGTCGAAGATAGAACCGAGCATCTTGTAGAATATGGGAAAGAACTGGTTCGCCAACCTTTGCGGGTATATTGGAAACAATTAGGTCGAAGTCTGTTTCTTTTACATCATCGTAGCCTAAACTTGCGTATATCTTGAAATTACTTAAATTATTCAATTCCACATTTTGACGACTGTAGCCAAGGGCAAGTGCGTCTCTATCTACCATATGGACAACACACGACTGACAGACTGACTTTAATGCTATACCAATGGGTCCGTAACCACAGCCCAGATCTAAAACCTTATTAAAATCATTGAATTTTTCGGAAGTGAGTGTTCGAAGTAGACGCTGTGTACCAATGTCGATACCATAGGAGCTAAAAAGATCCTGCGAAATACGAAATTGCAAGTTATTCCCTCTATAGGTGTACTGTACGGTTTTCTTAAAATAAGCATCAAAGTTTTCCATAGAGTATAATATATAATCAATATTTTACACACAAATGGATAAAATTAAAATAGCTTTCGTCGGAAATTATCAATATAATTGTGGTTCGAGCAATACTCTTCTTGGTTATGTAAGAGCAGGGGAAAGTTTTAATTATGACATTCGTGTTTCAGATTTTGGTTACATTGATGAAACAATCAGATCATCAATTCCTGTGGCAGATAAAAGTTGGCGGGCAGATTTACTTGTAATTGTATATGAATCATATCCTTTTCTTTCTAAAGAGCAAATTGACCAGATTTGCTCTTTTATTCCCAGATCTAAACGTATAGTAATTGATCCGGATGGTAAATATTCTCATCCTCTTTCTTTTATAGGCGATACAAATCACCCAACTTCTGACTCTTATGATTATTGGACCTCCCTTTATGATTCCTTATCAGATGTAATTCTTCAGCCGTTTATTGGTGAAGCAAAAACAAAAAAAGTTCAGCCATTTCTTTATTTTGGTATGGATAGCAAAGTTTCTGATTTTACTAAGCAATCTAAAGATTTTGATTTATTATATGTAGGTAATAATTGGTATCGTTGGCATGATATTAAATGGCTCATTGAAACGATTGCTCCCATTAGGACACTTCTAAAAAAAGTGGGATTAATCGGACAATATTGGTCAGGCGAAGTTATGGAAGAATTTAAGGAAGCTACATATTCAGACCCCAATTTTTTAAAAAGAAATCAAATCGAAATTCACGACTCAGCCCCATATGGTCAAGTAGAAATGGCAATGAGTCGTGGTTTGCTAAACCCCATTTTTATCCGACCCATACTCAATAAACTAGGATTTGTTACTCCCCGCATGTTTGAAACTCTATTAGCAGATACAGTACCCTTGATCCCGAATTATTTTACTCACTCCACAGATTTATATGGTAAAGCTATAAAACCCCTAATTCTTTCTTTAGAAAATCCGGCTGATGATATTATGCGAATATTGGAGAATTATGAAGAAAATAAGAAGCTGGTTAGAAATATCAGAGAGACATTAAAAGCAAAACATACGTACAAGGTAAGATTGAAACAGTTGTTACAATATATATAATAAAATGGTGAAATGAAAATATGGCAAGACTTGTTTTAACAGCAGAGAATTTTGCTTTTGGCCCTATTGGTAAGCTTCTTTATGTTGCTGATTTACTTAAGGATAAAGGTCATACTCTAATTTTTGCTGGCTATGG
>PFDW01000019.1:1901-2119 GCA_002793835.1 Candidatus Portnoybacteria bacterium CG10_big_fil_rev_8_21_14_0_10_36_7
GTTTCCTTTTGCAGCTATACACGAAGTAGACACAGACAATCCAGAATCTAATTCTGCCTTGGAGTCGATTATTTCTCAGGCGGATGCGCTTATTAGCTCGATGGATGTGTCAAGTGTTATTGTGGCTAAGCGTCTTAAAAAACCAGTAATATGGATCGATTGTTTGTTTTGGTTCTGGGATAACATCCCAGAAGCAGTTTTTGATGTAGATCTTTATA
>PFDW01000019.1:2160-2982 GCA_002793835.1 Candidatus Portnoybacteria bacterium CG10_big_fil_rev_8_21_14_0_10_36_7
TTCGGAAAAGATGTTGCTTACGCAAACGAGTGGAAAATAGAAAACCCTGACAAGCCAGAAGAACTGCTGAAAGAAGCAAAACTAACAGACGCAAAAGGGGCAGGAATAACAGGCGGAGACCCATTGTGCAATCTTGAACGAACTGTAAAATACATCAAACTGCTCAAAAAAGAGTTTGGCAAAGAATTCCATATACATCTCTATACTCCGCTAAAACTGGTCACTGCGGAAACACTGCAGAAACTTCATGATGCAGGACTTGACGAAATAAGATTCCATCCAAGCTTAACGGACGATAAATTATGGAACCGAATAAACCTTGCACTTGATTTTGACTGGGATGTAGGAATAGAAATACCCGCAATACCGGAATATGGAGAGCAGACAAAGAAGCTTATTGATTTTGCAGAAGGAAAAATAAAATTCATCAACTTCAACGAGCTCGAAAGATCAGATACGCAGGCAGCACACTACAAAATGGATGAAATGGGCTACAAGCAAAAAGACAAAATAAGCTATGGTGTGCAGGGCAGCGAAGAAATGGCCATGAAAATGCTCGAATATGCAGAAAAAAAAGGAATAAACGCACACTACTGCACAGCAAAACTAAAAGACGCAGTACAGCTGCAGTCAAGAATCAAAAGAAGAGCGGAAAATGTTGCACATGACTTTGACAAAATAACGGACGAAGGACTGTTGATTAGAGGGGCATGCTACATTGAAGGGTTAGAGCCAGGACTTGACTATAAAAAAAGAATAGCGAAAATCGACAGAGCAGAAATTATCAAGAAACTCAAGAAATTGTGCAGCCAAATAATTAAT
>PFDW01000026.1:0-211 GCA_002793835.1 Candidatus Portnoybacteria bacterium CG10_big_fil_rev_8_21_14_0_10_36_7
CAATTTCTGATGGATTCGCTTTGGTTAACACTCAGACCGTACATAATGAATTAATTAAAGATGCTAGATTTGTGCTGGTTGGTCGTGGCCTTTATGGGCTGGAGGACTGGGGATTTGAAGGTGGGACAGTACGCGATTTATTAGTTAAAGTGATTAAAGAAAATGGTCCGCTTACTAAAGAGCAATTAATAGATAAGGTTACCAAGGTAAA
>PFDW01000026.1:218-14686 GCA_002793835.1 Candidatus Portnoybacteria bacterium CG10_big_fil_rev_8_21_14_0_10_36_7
AAACTAAATACTATTTTGGTAAATTTGCAAAATAACAAATATTTTAAGAAGTCTGCTGAGGGCAGATATATTCTAGCCAAGTAATTTTACTAGTGGTCATAGGATTTGCTGAATTTATAGAGATTCCGATAAAGCTTTATTGCTTAAGACTGAAATTAAATGAGATTTGATTGAGCACAGTCGATTACGGACAAGCAAATTCTACGACCGTTAGTAAAAAGAACTAGTAATGTTATTTAAAATCAACTATAATAGAATTACAATATGGAGGACACATTTCCTTTGTGGATATTGTTGAGGCTATTGCTTCAAGTTTGGTGGATATGGATGCCACCAGTTTTGATAATAGCCTTTTTTAAGTCGTGGATGTACTATATCAAGCGAGAAAATTTTAACAAACTAGAATGGGTACTACTTGAAATATACCCACCATCTAATCTCGGGAACAGTCCAAAAATCGCAGAAGCTATATTCTCGGGGCTTTGGGCAGTTGTGGGTACCGGTTCGGTAAAATTTGATAAATATTGGAAGGGTCAATATCCTGATTATTATAGTTTGGAATTAGTTGGCATCGATGGCGTAATTCATTTTTTCATTAGAACTCAAAGGAAATATCGTAACGTGGTGGAGGCAAATATTTATGCTCAATATTCCGCTGCTGAAATTAAAGAAGTGCCTGATTATGTTGACGAAGCTGTGCCAGCCGAAGCACCGAGCGCCACGTGGGATTTATGGGGGACGGTGTTGCGACTTAGCGCAGACCAATCATATCCGATAAGAACTTACCAAAGTTTTGTTGATATTACGTCGGGGGCTGAAGAAACTCCTCAATTTTTAGATCCTCTATCTAGCTTGATGGAGGTTTTGAATAAATTAAAACCAGGGGAAAGAGTAGTTATCCAAATTTTGATAAGACCAGTTGGAGATACATGGAAAGAAGAATCTCAGAAAGTAGTCGATGATCTGATAGGTAAACCTACGGCTAAAAAAGCTGGAGGAGTTTTAGTCCAAGAATTAGCAGGATGGGCAAACGCCTCTCGGGCAGTAGCGCATCATACTTTGACAGGAGAGCAACTTGAGTTTAAAGAAGATCAAAAAAATTCTGCGGAGCTTCCGTCAAAAATGCTTTATTTAACTCCAGGGCAAAGAGACTCTGTTTTAGCCATTGAAAACAAATTATCAAAAAAAGCTTACGAAACTAAAATTCAGTTTGTATATTTAGCTAGGAAAGATGTTTATGCGGGCCCAACTGTAAGCTCGGTAATGGGTGTATTTAACCAATTCTCCACATTAAATTTAAATGGATTACGTCCAAATAAGTTATACACAACTACCTCAAGATATTTGTTTGCAGTTCAGCGAGCAATTTTTAAGAAAAGAACAATGGTTAAATTATTACGTGGCCGAGCATTTTGGGAAAAGGGTTATATTTTAAATATTGAAGAGTTGGCTTCACTTTGGCATTTCCCGACCAGTATGGTTAAAGCCCCTGCGACTCCTAAGGTTTTGTCTAAAAAAGGCGAACCCCCGGTGTCATTACCAATAGAATAATATGCCAGAAGATAATAACAACATAACATTTTTTTCGGAAACTAATTTTCGAAACGAAAAAAAGAGATTTGGTATCAAGAGAAATGATCGCCGAAGGCATTTTTATGTTGTTGGGAAAACAGGTATGGGTAAATCTACCTTACTAGAAAACTTGGCGATTCAGGATATATTAAATGGAGAAGGGTGCGCCATAATTGATCCTCACGGTGAGTTCGCACAACTTATGATAGATTATGTGCCACCTCATAGAATTAACGATGTTATATTTTTTAATCCAGCTGACCTTGATAATCCAGTAGCATTCAATGTAATGGAGAAAACAGTAGAAGGACAGCAAAGGCATTTGATCGCTTCGGGTCTTATGGGTGTGTTTAAAAAAATATGGCCAGATGTTTGGAGTGCGAGGATGGAATATATTTTAAATAATGCAGTTTTAGCGTTATTGGAGTACCCCAGCTCAACTTTGTTGGGCATCAATCGTATGTTGGCGGACAAAGATTACCGATTGCAAGTTGTAGAGAATGTGACAGATCCTTCTGTAAAATCTTTTTGGATAAATGAATTTGCAAAGTATCCAGATAGATTCCGTGAAGAAGCAGTGGCGCCAATTCAGAACAAAGTTGGTCAATTTATTTCTTCTCCATTAATTAGAAATATTATTGGGCAAGTCAAATCGTCTTTTGATATTAAAGAAGCGATGGATCAAAAAAAGATTTTGATTGTGGATTTATCGAAAGGAAGGATCGGAGAGGATGCGAGTCAATTATTAGGTGCAATGCTAATTACTAAATTACAGTTAGCAGCAATGAGCCGAGTTGATGTGCCAGAAAACGAGAGAGAAGATTTTTATTTATATGTTGACGAGTTCCAAAATTTTGCCACAGATTCATTTGCTACTATTTTGTCGGAAGCCAGAAAATATCGTCTTAGTTTAATCCTGGCGCATCAATATATTGGCCAGCTTGTTACCGATACTAACACTCGTGTTAGAGACGCTATTTTTGGCAACGTAGGGACTATTTTGATGTTTAGAGTTGGAGCATCTGATGCGGAATTTTTGGAGACTGAATTTTCGCCAGAATTTGAAATAAATGATTTAGTCAACTTATCTTTTGCGCAAATTTATTTGAAATTAACAATTGATGGTGTGACATCGCGTCCATTTTCTGCCACGACATTGCCATTATGGCCGTTGCCTAATCTTTCTAGTAGGGAGAAGATAATTAAAATATCACAAGAGCGCTATGGTACAAATAGAGCTGATGTTGAGGAAAAACTAAGTAAGTGGGTTATGGCACGAGGCGCAGAAAATGATAAGAATGCCATAACTAAAGATAGTGATATGACCATACCTAAGAAGTCAAAAACTGTAACCAAATGTTCTAATTGTGGGGTCAGCACTGAAGTAAACTTTGTACCAGATGGAAAGCGACCTGTTTATTGTACTAATTGTTTGGTGTTGAGAAAGGAAAGAAAGCTCTCACCGCCAAAAATTGTTGATAGAAAATTAAAAGGGCCACGAATTGAATCGGAGGTAAAATTGATTGAGCCAAAAGAAGCGCCAATATCTTTGGCTAAAGCAATGGCGCCAAAGCAAAATTTTCAACCTCGAAAAAAGAAAGGAGTTGATTTAAGCAGTTTGCGGAGCGCGTTAAGTGAAGCAGTACACGAGACAAAAGAGCAGGAGATTGTTAACGATACACAAGTGGGGGAAGTTGAGGCCGATATAGAAAACAAAAAACCCGAAGATTTATCCTCGGGAGAAACAATAGATTTATAATTATTGGTTATTTTTAGTGCGTTCTACGTAACTACCTAGTTGGGTATTTATAACGATAATTTCACCATGTTCAATAAATAATGGAACTTGAATCTCCGCTCCGCTTTCGAGCTTGGCGGTTTTTGTTCCTCCAGTGGCAGTATTACCGCGGGCACCAGGAGGTGTTTCAACAACTTCGAGTTCTATTTTAATTGGCATAGCCATATTAATTGCTTTGTCATTAAAGTAAAATGCCGTAACCTCCGTATTGGCTTTAAGGAATTTTGCGGACGGACCGATAAGTTTAGCATTAAGCTCAAATCTTTTTGAAGGGTCGTCAATCTCGCAAAAAAAATATTTACCTCGGTGTTTATATAAAAATTTAATAGGTTTTTTTTCGATTTCAGCTTCTTCAAAATAATCGGATTGAGAAAAATTTCTCGTTAACACATTGCCGGTAATTAAATTTTTTATTTTAGTTTGTAAAACAGCTCTACGTTGAGCCATTTTTAAATGTTGTGAGTCGAGCACTTCGTACGGGGTACTCTCATAAACAAAGGTTGTTCCAACCCCTAAATCATTGATAGTAAGCATCTTTTTATTTTTAAAGCGCTTTTACGGCACAATTTATTGGACTAAAAATATTTCAGCCTATTAATTTAATATTAGCATGTGTCGATAAATTGTCAATTTCGATGTTTGACTGTAAGCGTTAAATTTTCTATAGTATAGATAATGGATAAGCATGAAATACAAAAATTAAAGGATAATTTTGTGAGCGAAGCGAATAAAGTCGTTTCGTGGTCTGGAGCTTTGAAACTCAAGGCAAAATATTTGGGCGTAGATGGGGAAGTAAAAAATATTTTTAAATCGTTAGCAAATGTAGTTCCACAAGAAAGAAAGGAATTTGGTGCGTTGCTAAATACATTAAAGCAAGATATAGAAAGTTGGGTGAGCGAAGCGCAAAAAAGATTTTCTCAGCAAAAAGAAGAGACTCCATTAGAAGTATTTTATGCTACTTTACCTGGCGTTAAGCCACGCTTAGGGCATTTGAATATCATTACACAGGCTATAAAAGAGATTACTGATATTTTTAAACCGTTGGGATTTAAAGTTATTAGAGGACAAGAGGTTGATTGGGACTATTATGTATTTGAGTCATTGAATATGCCGAAAACTCATCCTGCGCGAGATGAGTGGGAAACATTCTTTATAAGTGCTCCAGATGATAGCGATTACGGGCGCATGGTAATTACCCCGCACACTTCAAACGCTCAGATAAGAGAGATGCAAAAAGGAGAGCTACCAATTAGAATGCTCGCAGTTGGTCGATGCGGTCGTCGGCAATCGGACCTAACTCATTTACAAAGTTTTTATCAATTTGAGGGGTTAGTTATTGATAAAGGTATTAATATTACGCACTTAAAAGGTGTACTTGATTATTTTGTTAAGAATTTTTTTGGTCCTGATAGAGTGTCTCGTTTGCGACCTCATCATTTTCAATTTACCGAACCGAGTTTTGAAGTTGATATAAGTTGCGGTCTTTGCAAGGGGAAAGGGTGTCGATTTTGCAAGGCTGGTTGGGTTGAATTAGGTGGAGCCGGGATGGTTCATCCCAACGTTTTGAAAGCAGGAGAAATCGATTATTCGGTTTACACTGGGTTTGCGTTTGGTTGGGGGATTGAAAGAACGTATATGATGAAAGTAGGAACTAATATAGATGACATTCGACGATTATTTGAAAACGACTTAAGATTTTTAGAACAATTTTAATTATGAATGTACTTATTCCATATACTTGGTTGAGAGATTATGTTGAAACAAGTTTGACTATTGAAGAGGTCGCTGATTTATTGTCTCTTCATTCATTCAGTGTAGAAAAAATTCATGATATAAACGGAGACAAGGTTATGGAAATTGAAGTAACTTCAAATCGAGGTGATGCTTTGTCTGTCTTGGGTATTGCTAGAGAGCTTAGGGCAATTTTACCGGCCGGCAAATTTAAATCAAAATTACCAACAGCTAAGGAACAAAAAATTAGGAATGCGCCGGATAAGGATAAGTTGGAAGTTATTATTAAAGATAAATCATTGGTGTCAAGGTTTTGCGCAATAGTCTTGGAAAATGTAAAAATTAATTCTTCGCCAAAAGATTTAGCTGATAGGTTAGAAGGAGCAGGAACACGGGCAATAAATAATATCATAGATATTACAAATTATTTGATGCTGGACAAAGGTCAGCCAATGCATGCCTTTGATTACGATAAAATTAAAGGAAGTAAAATGATTGTTCGTTCGTCAAACAGTGGAGAGAAAATAACTACATTGGATGGAATTGAAAGAACTTTGCCCGAGGGGGCAATAGTGATAGAAGACGGTGAAGGTCGGTTGGTGGACTTATGTGGAATTATGGGAGCAGAAAATAGTGGCGTTGATTCAGATACGAAGAAAGTTATATTATTTGTCCAAATCTATGATCCAATAAAAATTAGGAAAGCTTCTATGAAATTAGGTCACAGGACAGAAGCAGCGCTGAGATTCGAAAAAGGCGTTGATCCGTCAGGTGTTTTGGCTGGCTTAGTTGAAGCTGTTTCAATGGCCGAGCAATTGGCTGGGGCAAAAGTTTCGTCAAAATTAATAGATATAGTTAATAATTCATATAAGCCAGATAAAGTAAAAATAGATTATGAAAGAATCCAAGAAATTGCTGGTGTAGAATTAAAGAAAAACAAGATTGATAATACGTTAAAAAAGTTGGGTTTTAATATAACCGCTGGATATGCCGTTGTACCTTCTTGGAGGGAGGGTGACATATTAATCAGTGAAGATTTGGCAGAAGAGGTAATTAGAATCTATGGCTATCATGAATTACCCACATCTCTTAATTTGGGTCAAATACCAAAAAACCAAGGAGTCTCTCCTTTCAAATACGAGGAAATAACGAAAAATTATTTAAAACATCATGGGTGTTTTGAGTGTTATAATTTATCTGCTGTGGATGAAAATAAGTGTGGAGATAATTGTTTAGCAATTGATAATCCATTAACACAAGACGCCAGCCATTTACGTGTTTCGCTTCTACCTCAATTAATTGATGCATTGGATAAAAACCAAGCGTATGATGATGAAATAATAATATTTGAATTATCCGCTATTTATTTACCAAGAAAAAATGATTTGCCATTACAGCCATTGAGACTGGGGCTAGCTTCAAAAGGCATCGATTATTTGCGCTTCAAAGGTATCATTAGCGGTTTATTTGAAGAGTTGGGCGTGGAATCAAACGCAGTGGAGTATAAAATTAATAAAATTGATAAATACTATTTGTCGGTAGAAATCGATTTTGAGAAATTAATTTCTAAAATATCCGATGACAAACATTTTTCATCATTGCCAAAATATAATATCTCTCGAGAGGACATGACTTTTGTAATAGATGGACAGCAAAATTTTGCAGATATACAAAATTTAATATTGTCTTGCGATAAGGCTATACGCAAAGCAGTGTTCAAATATATTTATAAAAATTTCCTAACATTATCAATTGAATACTACGACTCATCAAAGCAATTATCAGCTAATGATTTGTCTGTTTTGCGAGATCATATTATTATGAAATTAAACAAAGATTTAAATATTAAGCTCAAGAAGTGATTAATATTTAGGTATTGACAAAAGCATATTAATATGATAAACTAGTAATATAAGGGAGTCGTTCTTTGTAATTTAAAAGGGAGAAGATTATGGGAGAATTTGATTTTAATGAGGTGGTGGATTATATAATAAATGGTTGCATGTATTTGCTTGTTTTTATGGCCGTGCTTATTATTGTGAAGTTTGTTTATGACTATAGATCAAACATTGAAGAGACCGTCAAAAATTTTTTCCATTGATCTAATTTGTGAAATAATGGCTTTAAATTTTACAGCAAGGCTGGACAACCAGCCTTTTTTATTACACATGACTAAAAATAATAATATAAAAGTTTTAGTAGCTATGTCGGGAGGGGTCGATTCCTCTGTTGCGGCCGGCTTACTTAAAAAGCAGGGGTATCAAGTCTCTGGGGTTTTTATGCATTTTTGGGTAGAAAAAAATTTATCAGGGTGTACCGTTTTAGAAAATAAATGTTGTGGTGAAGAAGCGGAACAAGACGTAAGAGCAGTTGCCATGAAGCTCAATATTCCTTTCTATATATTTCATTTTGAAAAGGAATTTAAAAAAAGTATAGTAGATTATTTTTTGAAAGAAAACTCTAGAGGTGATACTCCTAATCCATGTGTTAGGTGCAACCAATATATTAAATTTGGATTGTTGCTGAAAAAGGCACAAGCCCTAGGCTTCGATTATGTCGCGACTGGTCATTATCTAAAGAAAGTTAATGGCAAGCTGTTTACAGCGCGCGATACTAATAAAGATCAATCCTATTTTTTGTATACCGCCACACCGCAATCGTTAAAACATTTTCTATTTCCTCTTGGCAGATACAAAAAGGAAAAAGTCAGACAAATTGCCAAAAAAATGGGCTTATCAACCTTTGCGAAACCAGAAAGTTTTGATTTATGTTTTGTTGGTGATTCACATACGGAGTTCTTGCAAAGACATTTAAATCCAAAAAAAGGCGATATAGTTGATGAACAGGGCAAGATTTTGGGAGTACATAACGGCTTGGCGCTTTATACAGTTGGTCAGAGAAAAGACATAAAGCTTTCTGGTGGGCCTTATTATGTTCTAGGATTCAATTTTAAAAAAAATCATTTAGTAGTAACCAATAATGTAAAAGATAAAAATTTATTTAAATCTGAGATGTTAGTAAAAAATGTCAATTGGATTTCTGTTTGTCCGCAATTACCACTAAGAGTGAAGATAAAGATTCGCTATCGTCACAAATCCGTGTCTGCAACTATCTCTCGTAAAATTTCTTCTGGTAAGTATTTAATAAATTTTAATAGAGGGCAGCGAGCGATAACGCCGGGTCAGTCGGCAGTGTTTTATAACAAGAAAGAAGTTTTGGGTGGTGGAATAATTAACTGAATTTGGATATTTTGTTTAGCGATTTGTAGATAATGGTTGGTTAATAAGCCTAGTTGACACAATTGGATATAAAAGATTATAGTAATAAAATAGTTACTTAATAATTTAATACGGAGGCTACGAATATGTATAGATACATTCTATATTTTATTATTTATGTATTTTTTTCGTTGGTCGTTTCATCTATGATAGGTTTTTTTTGAAGGAGGCCGCACCCAATACAGATCAATGTGCTCAAGGCCGTGCGACAATTTATTATGAGGTTGAGAAAGAAGATATTCTTAATATTTGCAATTATTTTTGGATCATACGAATTTTTAGATGTAAAAAGTGTGGTGCTAGTTGGAGCGATTATCGCTTAAACGGTGTCCATCTTGGGGAGTAACTTTCTAATAATATATAAGTATAAAAAGGAGAAAGAATGACAACTATATTATTACATTGTACTGGACACGAATATGATTTGATAACAGTTGGCGAGTTTTATGGATTTCAGGTGGGTAGTGAGGTAGGTGCGAAAGATCTGTACCCGAACCTTATTAAAAAAATCAAAGGGTTTGATACAGAAAAAAAATGGGTTGTCATCTCCTTGATCGACCCTGTAAGTGGCAATGAAATAGGTGATGACATCCTCGTTGATGAAAGCGATCTGTCTTTATCTGACGAGGGAGTTGTAAAGCCTTTCATCGGAGAAAATGAAATCGCTTGGCTCCAGAAAATCGGCAAGTTGTCCGTCAAGTGAAAAAATGTTTTTAACTTATGAGCCTGTCTCAATTGAGATGGGCTCGCTTTTTTTGGATAGGAGAGTGTGACAATGCGGTGGAAAAAATTCGGCAAATTATTACTTGGGCATTAATAATCAAGGCAGTCGAAGTAATCATAATAATATCATTCGTAGTCTTTATATCGGCATAATTAAGGGAGACAAACAATAAGTATCCTTTTTTATTTAAATTTTATAAAAAAATTAGAAAATAATATATTTGACATTTTTTTAATATAGATGTATATTCATATAATGATCTTCAACAATTAATAGCGACCTAGTAGTCGCTTTTTTTATATTTAACCTTATTTTAGGAGGATTCAGTATGCAAAAAGATTGGATATTCAAGGCGGTAAAAGACTTGTTAGAAGAGTGGAAGTCGTCGAGAGACCTACGGGGTGAGGTAAGCTTCAAGAATTTTAAGTTTCAATATAAATCCAGGAGTAGAAAACAGAGTATCGCAGAAGCTTTGGCTTTTTGGCGGTGGATAATTGAAGAAAGATGGTTTGCGTCAGAAATTAGGCAAGAGTTACTCAATCATTTCTCGCAATCGAGCGATGAACTAATAAGGCTAGTCGTGCAAATCGAATCTATGCCAACAATCTTATGGAGAAAAATATTAGTTAAATATAATATTAATTCTACATCATTAGAATCATTCTTGCGTCGTATTACGCAAGATCAGATAAAGTCATTTGAATATAATTTCGACGATTTTATGTCTGGTCGAATATCACGGGCATTCAGTTGGTGGGATAGAATAGTTAAAAAAAATAACTATGGAATCGCTGAAGGAAGAGGCGAAATTGATAGCTTGGCCATTAACTTCTTTGTACGAAAAGCGTTATGCTCCAAAAGGTTCGTGGTCATATAATTTGTTGGATCTAGATTTTGGGTTCAACGAATATCCGAATGGCGAACTTGATGATACTAAAGTCGTAGAATATAGTCCGCTAAGGTTTCTATCCAAGAAAAATCACGATGATGATTTTGTGGTGAATCAGGAAGACGGAATTCATTGGTGGCTGTATAGTAATGCGCGGTCAAACTATCTTTGGAAGCCAAGTAGACAAGTTACCCTAAAATCCTCTATCTGTCCATGATTTTGGTACACTATGATAGTTCACTTCATTTTTTGGATATGCTCACCGCTGACAGCCGTTAATTTCTTAAGTTCGATTTATTTATAGAAAAAGGTGCATATTTATTATAGCCATTAATCGGGAGCCTATTAATATATGCAGTAATAATTGGCGAAGTAACAGTGGCAATTGTTGCGGTACTACTGGTCGCTTTAGTGTTTGGGATTGTTTCATGGATATTTGCCATGGACTATGGCTTGGGAAAGATTGGGGTTAAGGATTCTGTCATCAGGGTGTCACGTCGCAAGACCAGCATCTTTAAGAGAGTCTCTTTGGGAAGGACGATTAGTTAGAATAGGTGGCTTAAGGGGTTGCCAACACATGAAAGGCCCGAACAGCTTACAATGATGTATGGCTTTTTTTCATTGTTACCCCAGTCACCCATGAAGATCAGCGGAGTTTATTCACTGACTCATTGAGGTGGGTTACTTAAAAAGGCTGGGAAATGTTAAAGAAATAAGAGCAAGATATTGAGGAGTGGTTGGAAAATTTTCATTATGAGAACCTTTCGGCTAAAGAGTAAATTGATTTTGATAACGATTTTATCTTGTTATGCAAAAAAATTAATAATGGATTGTCATTTGATGAGGCAAAAAACAAGTAGAAAGGAGGCTCAAAAAAAGGAACGCTCGGTTGGAAGAAATCACACAAAGTGTGTCCAAAATCTGGCGTTTCGTTACTTATCCGATATCAATAACCTATAGGTTGTGTAAAAAATTGGTAATTATCGGTATCACATCAAAAAGATTGTTCAAGCTTTTTAATAAGCGTTGCCCAAGTATTAAAAAAGGGAAACGCTTTATATGGACTGATTTTAAAAAAGTGCTGCCCGCTCTGTCTAAGAGCGAGCTTTTTCTTGGGTAGTAAAATTTTTTTAGTTTGCAAAAAAGTAATAAGTAGTATATTAAGAATAGTTCGTTTAAACTTAATAATATAATAAAGAGGTTGAAAAATGGATATGGTTAAGTTTTTTGCAAGGATTCAATGGTTATTGATAGGAGGAGAGGCAATTGATTTAACATGTGCATGTTCGGTCGCATTCTGAGTCGGTCCAGAGAGAAGTTTAGCTGGTTCATTTATTTTACTGTCATCAGTGGCTGCTTCTTTGTTATTCCATGTTATGTTTATGAAAGCTTTTGGGTATAAAAGAAGTGTGCTCACAGCATTGGATTTTCAAAAAAATACCAATATGGGATCAGAAAATAAATTACTTACTGGAGGTAGAAGGGCAATAATTTTTTGATGAGTTGTAAAAGTACCAAACCCAAAAATTTATGACAATAGATTTAAGCGATTCGATGAGTGTAAATTTTGAGGTAAATCCATATCATCTAGATATGGATTTAGACGATATTAGAACAGCCTTACATCAAAAAGGTTGGAGATCATCCAAAAAAGAAAAGAATATTCTAACAAAAAGGAAAAGCCAACATGGATTAGGTTTATTGAAAAGCAAGGTTACAAACTAGCCGAGTGCTGAAGGTTTAATTTAAATAAATCTAAACCACCAATTACATTAAGAAATTGGTGGTTTTTTCTTGGCTAAAATCAATATATTTGATATCATAGAGCTATGACTGCAAATGAACTGCGACAAAAATATTTAGAATTTTTTAAAAGCAAAGGGCATATTATTATTCCCTCAGCTTCTTTGGTGCCTGAAAATGATCCATCAACGCTTTTTACCGGATCAGGCATGCAACCAATGGTGCCATATTTACTGGGTGAAAAACATCCGCTTGGAACCAGAATTGTGGACTCGCAAAAATGTTTTCGCGCAGGAGATATTGAAGATGTGGGAGATAATCGGCACACAACTTTTTTTGAAATGTTGGGCAATTGGTCTCTTGGAGATTATTTCAAAAAAGAACAAATCTTTTGGATGTTTGAATTTTTAACAAAAGAAATCGGATTGGATCCGAAAAATGTTTATGTAACTGTTTTTCGCGGCAATGAAGAGTTGGGAATTTCGCGTGATAGCGAAGCAGCTGGATTTTGGAAGGAAGAATTTTCAAAAATTGGTATAGAAGCTAAGGATGTTGATTTTGTCGAAAATAAAGGAATGCAAGAAGGACGAATATTTTATTATGGTAAAGATAATTGGTGGTCACGTGTTGGCGTACCTGATAATATGCCAATCGGAGAACCAGGCGGACCGGACAGTGAAATGTTTTGGGATTTCGGAGCTGAATTGGGAATTCATGAAAAATCGGAATACAGAGATCAAGTGTGTCATGTCAATTGTGATTGTGGAAGATTTTTGGAAATTGGCAACAATGTCTTTATGCAATATGTAAAAACGGAAAAAGGTTTTGAGCAACTTCCAAGTGGTAATATTGATTTTGGCGGGGGATTGGAACGTATTTTAGCAGCTAAAAATGGAGACCCTGACATTTTTAAGACTGACTTGTTTGTTCCTATTATTGGTAAAATAGAAAAACTATCGGGGGAAAAATATGGCGAATCTGTTAGTGCCTATGATATGCGAGTAATCGCCGATCATTTAAAAGCGGCTACATTTTTGATTGCTGATGGAGTAGTTCCTAGTAATACACAACAAGGATATGTTCTTCGCAGGCTTATTAGACGCGCTATTCGCTATGGTCATCTTCTTGGAATAGAAAAGAATTTCACTAAGCAAATCAGTGAAGCAGTAGTTGAAATATATAAAGATATATATTCAGATTTTGGAAAAAATAAAATTTTTGTAGAATTGGAAAATGAAGAAAATAGATTTAGAGAAACACTAGAAAAAGGTTTGAAGGAATTTGAAAAAATGCAAAATGTTTCAGGGGCGGATGCATTTAATCTTTATCAAACCTATGGCTTTCCTTTGGAAATGACAGAAGAATTAGCATTGGAAAAAGGAATAAAAATAAATAAAAAAGAGTTTGAAGAGGAATTCAAAAAACACCAGGAGAAATCCAGAACAGCTTCGGCGGGACAATTCAAAGGCGGACTGGTAGATGTAAGCGAGATAACTATAAAATATCATACAGCGACTCACTTGTTGTTGGCGGCGATGAGGCAGATTTTGAGTCCGGAAATTTATCAAAAAGGTTCCAATATCACAGCTGAAAGATTACGCTTTGATTTTAACTATCCGGAAAAATTATCAGCCGAACAATTGAAAAGTATCGAAAACTTAGTTAACGAAAAAATTGGCGAAAAAATTGAAGTGGAAATGATGGAAATGTCCAAAGAGGAAGCGCTAAAATTAGCTAAAGTTTCTTTTGATCCATCTAAATATGGCGACATAGTTAAAGTTTATAAAATTAACGATTTCAGCACCGAACTTTGTGGTGGACCACATGTGAAAAACACTGGAGAATTAGGTAAATTTAGAATAACTAAAGAAGAAGCTTCCAGCGCTGGGGTGAGGAGAATTAAAGCAGTACTTGTTTGAGCTAAGATTGGTTTTGGAGTATAATAAGTGTTATAATATTTGTATGATGAAACTTAATCTTAAAATTTTATACGTTGAATTAGACGACGATATAAGTTCGTTAATTAAGCGTATTGAAAAAGTTAAAGAACCTAATTTGGTGTTGGTATTTCCCAAGGGCATTTCGATATTGAGAAGCATGGTGGCTCTTAAAATGCTTCGTGAAGGTGTTGATGACTTAGAAAAAAATACACTAGTAGTAATTTCCGATGAGAAAGGTCAAATTTTAGCTGAACAGGCGGGCTTTGAAGTTGTTAGTAATTTACCAGATTTTGATGGTTTTGAGGTAGAAAGGGGAAAAACCAATCAAGCAAAAAAAAGTAAGAAGAATAAAGCTGAGGAGAAAGACGATATCATCTTGTCAAGTAACGAAGTATTGCCAGAAGAGTTGATGGAAGAGAAGAAAGATGAAATCGCTGGATATTGGGAAGAAGATAAACCAGATAATCATTTCAGAAGTAGAATCGAAGATTTAAAGGGGAGTATTTTGCCAAAGGGCATTAAAATGAAATTGAATTTTTCTTTGCCTAGCTTTACGTTCCCAAAGATTTTCAGAAGTTTTTATGTGGGCATAATCATCGTAGCATTACTAATTGCAGTATTAGTTGGCGCTCTTGTTTTGCCAAAGGCAACGATTGATATAAACCCGAAAGCAGAAACATTGTCTTTTCCGATTACTGTGGTGGCAGATAAAACTCTGATAGAAATAGATGAAAAAAATGTTAAATTACCTGCTCAAATATTATCCGTTGATAAACAAGATAGCAATACTTTT
>PFDW01000076.1 GCA_002793835.1 Candidatus Portnoybacteria bacterium CG10_big_fil_rev_8_21_14_0_10_36_7
ATGTAAAATAAAGATCAATTTTTTTAATGTAGCCTTTATGTAGCAATAACGAAATTATAAAAACTGACAAATAATAAATTAAGCCAATTAGCGCAACGGGAATGCCAAAAATTTCCGAGTACTGGCTATTGGTTACAGTGTCACATCCAGAGAAAAAAGAACAATATAGCTCAGATTTAGTGTAATATTTGAACGTAAGATAACTAGCGTCTAAAGTACCTATAATACTAAAAAAAATAATTAGTTTCAAAACCAAGCTTGGTATTCCGGGTAAATTATTAACTTTGAATTTGGAGGTTAACACGAATGATGAGATAATTTGATATATTTATTAAGATATGATATAAAATGTCATTAGCAGACATCCTATATCTCTTCATTAAACAGGGGGGTCAAGAATGATATCGCAAGTTTTTTTAATTTGCGTTTCTGCTATTTGTTGTGGAAGAGGTATCCATGAATTTATAAACAATATTAGCGCAAGCGTTAGCCTTGGAATGTAATAATTGTAGGAATCAGAAACAAGAAGTAGCTAGTGCAATTAATGGGGACAAAAGTCCCCATTTTTTTTATAATTCTATTTTTGAAAAAAGGTAGGTACCAACAATAAACATAATAAGTGTGAATCCACCCAAAACAAGGAAGTCTATATAAATACCAAAATGTGAGATGCCAAGTGCGCTTGCACGCATGCCGTCTACTCCGTAAGATAAAGGGTTGAGTGATGTCACGAATTGTAATGCTGGCGGGAGGTTCTCTAGTGGGAATAACGCGCCCGATAGAAAGAACAAGGGCATGAGTAGTAAACTCATTATCAGTTGAAACCCTTGCATGTCTTCAAGCTTTGAGGCGATGGCTGTGCCCAGTGCCGTAAACGTTACGGCAATTAGTGCCATAAAGATAAAGAAATAGACAGGATGGACCATTTTGAGAATCGATAAATCAAAAGGGATAGAAATTGCAAAAATTAATATGCCCTGAATAAACGCGCTGGTAGCACCTCCGAGAGTTCTGCCAACCATTATTTCGGTTCGTGAAATTGGCGCAACAAAAATTTCTTTTAAAAATCCAAATTGTCTATCCCAAATAATTTCAACGCCAGAAAATAATCCAACAAATAATGAACCCATTGCAATTATTCCGGGAAGCAAAAAATTAACATAGCTTGTTTTCTGCCTAGCTGCCTCGAATATCGGTCCGAATCCAAATCCTAAAGCCACTAAAAATAAAATTGGCTGGCCCAAGGACCCAATAATTCTTGTTTTAGAACGATAGTATCGTTTAACTTGCCTTATCCACAATGCATAAATGACTGATGCTGACATGTTTTTTATTATTATTTCCTAGTCCACATTTTGCGCGCGCTTCTCATATTATCTATTGGAGAAGCTGTTTCTTCTCTGATTTTGTCCCCCGTTAATTTCAAGAAGGCATCCTCAAGATTTTCTGCGCTTTGTGATCTTTTTATATTTTCTAGTGTGTCTATGGTCATAATTTTCCCGTGATCAATAATCGCAATTTTATTCGCATATTTTTCAGCCTCTTGCATATAATGTGTTGTAAAAAAAATGGTAATACCTTCTTCCTTATTCATTTTTTCTACATATTTCCACAAATGATTTCTAGTTTGAGGATCTAGTCCAAGAGTTGGTTCATCTAAAAACAAAACCTTTGGGTGATGCATAAAACCCCTAGCAATTTCTAATCGCCTGTTCATGCCACCTGAGTAATTTTTTGTAAATTCGTCTCTTCGTTCCCACAACTCTACGTATTTTAGCAACTCTTCTATTCTCATTTTTCTACTATCATTTGACATATGATAAAATCGTCCATGATAATCCATGTTTTCATAGGCTGTTAATTCATCGTCTAGGCTTTTGTCCTGGAAAACGATCCCAATTGATTTTCTGACTGCGTCCTCTTCTGCATTTGTTCCAAATGGTGTATGTCCGTTTACTAGAATTTCACCAGTTGTCGGCTCAAGTAAGGTTGTTAGCATTTTAATAGTAGTGGTCTTACCTGCACCATTGGGGCCCAAAAAAGCGAATATGCTCCCCTTCTCAACTTCAAATGAAATATTATCGACTGCAACAAAATCGCCGAATTTTTTAACTAAATTCTTGACATTGATAATTGGCATTATTTTTCTTCGATCGTTATTGATCCAATCACGACCTTGTTTATCGGTGATGATTGTTCTCCTGAGCCGTTTGATGTTACCGGTTCGCTAGAAATTTTATCTAGTGTATCTTCTCCGGAAATTAGTTTGCCGAAAATAACATAGTTTTTTGGTAAATTATAGTCTGCATTCATAATAAAAAACTGACTTCCATTGGAATTAGGGCCAGAGTTGGCCATAGCCAGAGTTCCTTTTGTATATTCACGAGTTATTGGTTCATCGTTGAATTTATATCCTGGTCCACCCATGCCAGTGCCTAGCGGATCTCCGCCTTGAATCATGGACCCCTTGATTATTCTATGAAATATCACTCCGTCATAAAATCCGTCTTTAGCTAAAAAAACAAAATTATTAGTAGTAATTGGAGTTTCTTTACTATTTAACTCAAAAGTCATTATTCCATTGCTGGTAGTCATAGTAGCAATATATTTTTTATTTTTATCGACTGTGAGTACCGGAACACTTTCATATTGTTTTTTTGGCATATTATTTGTTTCATTTACGTTTGTAGTTTGGCTATATGCTGTTGATTTTGGCGTGGTATTGGTTTTAGAATATTTTAGTATTCCTAATAAAACGATGACCGTTATAATACCCAATAAAATGATTAGTGAATTTTTCATTGTTTTAGCTCTTATATATTATTATGTATGCTATCAAGAAATTATTTATAAGTCCATATTTGGTTATCAAATATTGATTTTTAGTTTTATCGTGATAAACTTTAAACACTATATAATTATTTTGCATTAATGCTTTTTATAATTAAATTATTAATTATTCAGTATTAATGTCAAAACCAAAAAAATGAGTAAACATGTTGAAAGCTTACGCGCTATTTTTAAAAAAATAGCAAGCGGTGAAAATCCACAAGATTTAAAAGAAGAAATAAAATCGATTTTACGTGAGATCCCACCTGCTGAGTTTGGAGAGGCTGAAAACGCTTTACTAGAGGACGGATTGGCTCCAGAAAATCTTAGACATTTATGTACTGCACATATAGAAATAATGGATGAACAAAATCAATCTAGTAAGCCACCCGTGGGGCATTTGGTACGAACATTTATGGATGAGCACGATGAAATTTTACATTTTTTAGATTTACTTGAAACGATAAATCAAAAAATTCAAAAAGCTGAAACAAAAGGTGATATAGCAGAAGAAGATAAGAGAGCCTTGATAGATATTTCGAGTAAGCTTGAGGGAGCCGAACCACATCATAAGCGCGAGGAAGAAGTTCTATTTCCGGCAATGGAAGAAAATGGAGTTTATGGCCCACCAGAGATGATGAGGATAGAGCATGTTGACTTAAGAGTGAATAAACAAGCACTGCTAGAAGTAGCTAATAAATTAGAGGAAATGGATTTTAAGAATTTCAAGGATGAGTCGCAGAAATACGCAGAGTTTATTATATTTAATTTACGAGATCATATTTTTAAGGAGAATAATATCCTGTACCCGACGGCCCTTGAGGCATTGACAGATGAAGCAATTTGGCAAGATTTAAAAAATAAGTGTGATGAGATTGGTTACTGCAGTTTTACAAAAAGTCATTAAACCTAAAACTGCCCAGAGGGGCGATTTTTTTGATTGTGTTATTTCCTTTCTGCTTCACGCTCCAGTTTATCTAGTCTTGTATAGTAATCCACTATTTCATTTAAATGGGCTAAGGCAATTTTACCAGTCATAAGCGGGTCATCATTAGTGACATTTGTATTTGCATCAATTGTGCCGTGTTCGAGCTCCACATCCATCCCCATTCTAAATTGTACTACGTCATATTTGTCCCATTTGATACCTAATTGCTCGCCGATCCTTTTAGCTTCTTCGGCCGAAAAATGTTTGTGATTTGTCATATTTTTATAATTTAAATATTATTGGTAAAAGTCCAAAGAATAAAATAAGAGCTACAAAAAAACAGAATTTGTATATTTTTTGTGACCAGTTATGAAAATTTAATGTAATATTAATAATTGAATAAGTTAAAAAAAGCATTATAACCAAAGCAAAATACATAAGTGCAAGTGATGCATATTCGTCTGCAACAATAAGCCCAACCAAGTTTAATGTAAACGCATTAGCAATGGTATTTGTGTGCCAAGCAAATGTGTCCCATAACTCGTTGTCTTTTTGGTATCCAATCTTAGTATAGGCTAAGCTTGATATAAACAGTAGTGGTATAGCTAGCACTAGTTGCGTTATTATAAGTTCGCTAAATTTGTGGGGGCTGATTAACCATATTAAAGTAAGAACTACAAATAAACCACCCGACATAAATGCGTTAATGGCTACTTTTGATGCTGCTTTTTCTGGATTGGCTCCAAAGACCCATAAACTCTTTGGCATATTTTTTTAATGTTTTTTAGACGACTCTCGATATTTTTGTTTCAAATATTCTAAATTAATCAAGAATTCTCGCTCCATATTGATGTTTAGTTCATGTGCTATAACTAAAATAGACCACATGCAATCTGCTAGCTCGTGACAGATTTTTTTGTGCAATTCTTTCGTTGGTTTCTTGCTGTAATTTAATATCCACTTGTTTAAATCTCCAACATCGCCAATAAAGCCCTGCGCATAATCTTTGGCTCTCCAAACTTCTTTGTCTTCCTCACGGTGAAGCTCATCATACGCAATTTTGATATCCCTAGCCAACTTTGATAGATCCTCTACTTCCATAGTTGTATTGATTATTCTGTAATATTATTATTGTATCACAAAAACAAGAAAACTAAAATAGACTATTTTATACGGTATCCTCTCGCATATTCATATATGGAAGACCAATATGCACCTCCAACGAATGCGATTAGTAATTCTTGAAGAGGTATTTTAAATATAGTTATTTTTGTTATCCCTTCTCTAACAAATGAGGAATCCACATAGCCAGGAAATATTCCTTCAATAGCAATAAAAACCAAAAAATAAGTTAGCATAAACATAAACCCGCCCATAAATAATTGATTAATTAGGTCTGGTCTTTTTATGCTAATGATTAAGGCACCTATAAGTGATGCGATGGTCAAGTTATAAATTGAATATTGCGGTATGAGAACTTGTAACAAAATAAGCGCACAGATAAATATTATGTGTGGAGCAAAGTATAGTTTATTTTTTCGCCTTATCTTGATTTCTTTTTTTTTGTTCTATGAATTCATATATAGCCGTAGCAATACCCGAAATAAAAAAGGCGAAAATGAAGCTTTCTATTCCAAATCCATAGCGATCAATTAGGTTAAACAATGAGGGTGGGTTCCAGTAATTTGGTACCAATATTGCTTCGATAAAACCCAACGGAAGACCTAAAAAGCTAACAAATAAAATTTGATTTCTTAAATCTTTGCGCGAATAATAAATTATAGCCCAAATAATCCCAAGTGGGATTTGTGCAAAAACATATGCGTATGTGTAATTCATTTTATTTTACAGGCTCGTTTTAGTTCTTCAATATCGGAGCTTGTTAGTTGATTATTGTCGCCTAAATTTAATCTATACATAATGGCTTTTTCATCTTCTACGTGTTCAAGGCCTAATGCGTGACCAAGCTCATGCTCTAATACTCTTATCAGCCTGGGTTTACTATCAAATTCGTAGATATCAATTGATGTGTTATTTTGGTCAGTTTTGTATAGGCCCTCTTCAAACTCTTCTCCTCGCTCGGAGCCAATAGTATTATATTTATTGACAGACAAATTTAAATCCCGAGAAAGTTTATTCAGAATAGTTACCATTGAATTAATTTTTTCAATTAATATATTTAGATTAGCTTGCATAACCTCAAGCTCTTTGCCAATTTTATTTAAGGCAACTCTGTTCGTTTCTAATTCATTAAATACGTCTTTTGGGGTGCCACCGCGGTTGTTCCAATTTTTAATTAAGCGCTCGTATTCGTTTTTTTGTGTTGTGTACTGGACTATCTTCGCGTCTAATGTATTCTTTTTACTTTCGTATTCTTTTTTTAACAACTCATATTTGTTGGTTAGTTCATTATAGAAATCTTCATTAGTTTCAATCGATTGGCTTATCCCTGACAATTTTTCGGTAGCATCTTGTCTATAATCATAAATTAAATTTATTTCTAAAAGACCCTTGGGGCTGTATTCAAAAAGTTGCTTATCTAGGGCGTCACCCCAATAATTAGAAGCTATTTCAATGTCTGCTAAATAATCCGATTCAGAAAGTCCAAATTTATTATCAAAGGCCCCTAGTCTATAAGTAATTGGGTTGGTACAGGGATAGATACTTCTGCTGAAGAAATCAAAAGTTAAAAATAAAGACTGCCTATATATATAGAAAGTAAATATTAAAGCGCTAACGCATAGAGCTATTACTAAGTTTTTTATAAGTTTATAGGTCATTTCTGTACAAACTTATAAATCAGCTTGATTATTATTCTTTGAGAGTACCGAGGGATAAATGTCTAGTAGTGTAAGGAATAAACTTAATGCTATAGGACCGATTAAAAAGCCTGTTGGCCCATAAAGCGTTAGTCCTCCTAGAACACTCAATAAAATAAGCACTGGATGGACATTAGATTTTTTTTCAATTAGTCTTGGGCGTAAAATGTTGTCTGCGAACATTCCCACAATGAAGCACCATGATGCAAATCCGAGAGCCATAAAAAAATTACCGGTCAATGCTAGAGATAAGGCGGCTGGTATAAAAATTAACATCGTCCCAAAAAATGGTATAAGCGCGGCAATTATTGAAATGGCTCCCCACAAAACAGGATTTTCTAAACCGAACATAAAAAACCCTAAACCCACAAAAATTCCTTGAAATATCACAACGATAATTGACCCTTTAATCACAGAGTCAGCCATTGTTTCAAGTTTGTTGAATATTTCTTCAGTATTATCAGCAGATAGAGGGCTAATTTTAATGATGGACCTTTTAATCAGTTGTCCGTCTCGAAGTAAGTAATAAAATCCAATGGTTGCCAAAAGCAAGGTTATCCCAAATCCTGCTATAGCTGTAAATAATGTGCCAATATTATCAACCACTAAACCAAAAAATTGCTTTGCGTATTGAACAAAATCAATCTCTAACCAAGGTGCGTATTTATTTATAGTTACCGTTACGAAATCAACTAATGTGCCCGCGTTGCCTCTTGAAAATTGCGTGTACAATAGTTGCGCTTCTTTAAGTATTTGGAAAACAAAAAATGCAATTGGGCCTAAAATTATTATAATACTGATAATTACTGTTAGAGCATTTGCTAAGTTTTTGTATTTTGGTAAGGCTTTTTTGATGTAATTATGAATAGGTTTAAAAAGGACAGTAAAAAAAATTACTAATATTATTGCGTTTAAATATGGCAAAAAAATGTAGCCTAAAATTAAGGCACTTAAAATAATAAGACTTAAAAAATATTTAGATTCGATGTCCCGAGTAGCCATGAACATATTATAACATACTACAATTAATAGGTGCAAAAAAGCCCCACAAATTTCGGGGGGTTTTAATAATTTAAATAAACGAAAACTCTTTATCAATCCAACCGTATCTATGTGGTTCAAAGCCGTCCCCACAAATCGTATCCAGCAGTGCTGTGCAAGCTTTATGAGAATCTACGTTTGCAGCTGGTCTTCTGTCTTCAAGATATGTGTAGTTTTCGTTTCTCTCTTTTGAAGACGAGGGAATTCGAACCGAGGCCCCTCTATCCGAAATACCGTACTTGAATTGGTGTATACTACAAGTCTCATGTTGACCAGTTAGGCGTTTGTCGTTATTCGCGCCATACACTTTAATGTGTTGTTCAGCGCGCTGTTCAAGACGCTTACATGCCTTAATAATAATCTCTTTCTTCTTATCTGTCCGTATCTTTTTCGTTGAAAAATTTATGTGGCTTCCAGCTTCGTCCCAATCATCGATCATAGGTTTTGGATCGAGTTTAGCGTATGCCCCATAATTTTCACCAAGTCTATATAAAAGCCATCTTGTCAGCCATATTTTATCCGATGCTTCCAGTGGGTTAAGCATGCCGATTTGAAATTCCCACTGAGCAGGCATAACCTCAGCATTTATACCGGTTATTGATAGGCCTACCTTAATGCACGCATCAAGGTGAGTTTCGACGAGAGGTCGACCATGTATTTCGTCGAGCGCAACGCCATAGTAATAACGTCCTTGTGTACTTGGGAACCCCCCACAGGCCAACCCAGAGGATAATCATTTTTTTGAGTATAGTGTGTACTCTTGCTCAATGCCAACCATCGGCTCGTGTTTTGTGTTATGTACATTCATAGCGTGTCTTAAACCAGACCGAGCATTTGTTGCGTGTGGCTCCCCGTCTAAATATAAGACCTCACACAGAGCTAAACATTATTTCCTTTCCGAATCGGGTCTCAATACATATGCGGGCTGGTTTGAGTATCTGGTCACTATAGTGACCAGATACCTGTTCCGCAGAGCTTCCATCAAAACCCCAGTTTGGCACGTCACATACTTTTTTTATGTCAATTCCACGCAAAATTTTCGTCTTAATCCGAAGCCTATTAGTAGGCCTTTGTCCGTCAATCCAAATGTACTCTACAATGACATCTTTTATTACACCTTTTGAATGTTTCATCCATGCTCCTTTGTAGATGAACCATTGAACAACAATAAGCATTTGTTTATTAAGCATATGATTGGTCAATCTATTGATTTTGTCAAAAAAACCTCCACGTTGTACGTGGAGGTTTTAATCTATACATTTGATTTATTAGATATGCCTTATTCGCCAGTAGGTTTATTTTTCCTCAGTAACTTCAAAGCCTGTACCCAAATAATCTTTGTCTGTAGCCATTTTCCATCTTTTCTCATCAACCTCTACATCAATTACCCCTTTATCAAATTCGATTCCCTTTTTCTCCATTAATTCAATTATTTTTGGATCATCGGGTCCAGCTTCAGATAAAAGATTGTGTTCTTCTCTTGTTAGCTCAATCTTTTTATTTTCAATAATTTCAGTCTTACTACCATCCCCAGTATACATTTTTTTTAATTATTTTTTATATTTCCTACTAATAATTATAAATGTTGTAATTTATTATTGCAATAGCGTAAACAAAAAACCCCGCGAGTTGCGAGGTTTTTGGGTTCACGCGATTAGACGCGTGATACTTTTACGGCGTTAGGCCCTTTTGGGCTTTCACCGACTTCGAATTGAACCGAGTCACCAACTTTTAAATCATTAAACGCTACACCTTGTAGTTCGTTTGAATGAAAGAAAATGTCAGATGATCCGCCATCTTCGGTAATAAAACCAAAGCCACGGTCAGTCAATCGAGCAATTTTTCCTGTTTTCATCGTATTGATTGTTAATTTGTAAACACATAAGTAAGTATGTAAGTATGTTCGACTAGACCACTAAACGCACATTGTTATGTTGTTTCTATTATATCAGGTCTGAATACGTTTGTCAAGCACTTAGCTTATTAGCTTGTATTTTGTATTCAAAATAGGAATACAAAATACTATTTTCATAATAGTTATCGTACTTTCCAGAATTAGGTGCTTCGGTGCTTTTATCTAAAATAATTCTCTTTTCATTGTTGGTTAGCTCATTTTCTATCATTAATTAAGTATACTATATTTAGTTAACTAATCAAAAGAGCGATTCAATAGTTGAAACACTCTTCGACATTATGTTTGATGTATATCCCTTTGAGGAAATGGTATTTCAATCCCCTCTTCATCAAAAGCAATTTTTAATCTTTTACGAAGTTCGCCAGCAACGTCCCATTGCTTAAGCGGCTTTGTGTCCCCAAGAATTTTTATAATAACAGCTGAATCTCCAAAATCTTCAACCCTTAAAAATTGTGGAGCTTTTATTATTTGCTCTTTCCATGTCTTGTCATCCATCAATTCATTTCCGACTTTGTTAACTACGGTAATCACGTGATCTAAATTTGCACTATAGGAAATGCCTATATTTAAATTAACTCGAGAAAAATGCTTTGAAAGGTTAGAAACCTTTTTAATCTCACCATGGGGCACATGATGAACAACGCCATCAAGGTCCCGTAATATAGTCATGCGCATACTGATGTCTTCTACCAACCCACAAGTCTGATCAAAACATACTACATCACCTATTCTATATTGATTTTCAATAATTATAAAAAGACCACTTATTAAGTCGCGAATTAGGTATTGCCCACCGAAACCAAAGGCTAAGCCAGCAATTCCAGCAGCCGCTAGTAGTGGCCCAATAGCTATACCAATTTCTTGGAGAATCATCATTGATACAACTAGCCACAAGAGAATAGTTATAGAAACAGTAAAAATTCTGATTAAAGTATCTTCCCGTTTTTTTTCGGCGTCCTTGCTTAGGAATTTGTCTGAAGAAACAATTTTTCTAACAATCTTTTCAATGAATAGACCCATGAACTTTCTAGCCATCATAGCCACGATAATTATTAAGGAAATTTTTATACCGTGATTATATAACCACGGTGTTAATTTCTGTATGATATCAAAATCCATAATTTATTAAATTAATATTTATGTAGATGCATTGAATTAGTCTTTCTTGTTGTAGTTTTCAAACGCATGTAATACTTCAAGTGGTAGTGCGAAGATAACAGTATTTGACTGATCTGAACTTAAATCATTTAAAGTATTTAATGTTCTGAGATGAAGGGCTCCTTGAGAGGCTGATAATGTTCTTGCAGCCTTGGCTAGATTTTCCGAAGCGATTACTTCTCCTTTAGCTTTAATAATTACCGATCTTTTTTCTCGCTCGGCTTCAGCTTGTTTACCAATTACTCGTTTCATCTCTTCTGGTAATGTCACATCTTTCAACTCAACAGAGTTTACGGCTATTCCCCATGGGTCGGTTGATTTATCTACGATGTCTCGAATTCTGTCTGCGACTTGATCACGACTGGAAAGCAATTCATCTAAATTAACTTCTCCAACAACATTTCTCATTGTGGTTTGCGCCAATTGGCTGACAGCATAATAAAAATTTTCTACTTCAATAATTGCCCTGTCGGCTTCTCGAACTTTGTAATAAATTACAGCATTAACTTTAACAGAAATATTATCTTTTGTTATTGCCTCTTGGTCTGGAACATCTACTGCCTTAATACGCATATCAACATTCTGGTAACTTTGAAAAATTGGGAATACCAACCTCCAGCCAGGTTGCATTATTCCGGTAAATTTGCCCAAAGTAAATTTAACACCTTTTTGGTACTGATTTATCTGTTTAATTGATATTAAAATTATTAGAACTATTGCTATTAATATAGTGTAAAATGTCATCATTTATTTTGTTAATATTTGTAATATTTTAGAGCTTATAGCGACTTTTTATAACTATAAAATTAGTTCTAGCTGTTAACTGCATCATACCGCTTAAGATTAATCTGTCAATACAAATATTAATACTGTTATTAGTATTTTGACAAATTTAGCTTATGTGATATATTTGATTCTAGATCTTTAAAATAACTTTATTATAAGGAGGTCCATTATATGAGTCAGGCCATGATAGTCCGAGAGTTGGTAAAGCTAAATAGAAATAATCGAATAAGGTTCAAAAAGATTGACAGTAATCTCCTTATGGCGATGAAAAAGGATAGTAAATTGCGTAATAGCGTGCTCTTAACATATTTCCCACTGTTACTAAGTATGGCTAGCAATAGGTTCATTAAGTTTAATCGTCTCATTAAGGAAAGAAGACCAGGAATACAGATATCAAGTTTTTTCCGCTATGATGACATGATATCCGCCGGTTATATAGGGATGGTTGAATGTTTGCTAGGGAGTTACGACCCATCCAAGGGAACATTCTCTAGTCTCGTTGGTTCTTGGATAGTGGGTAGAATGAATATGTATTTAACAAAAATGATCCAACCCATAGTTGTGAATCATAGGGCGAATAAAGTTTCAACGGAATTCAGCAAGACAAGATATATGCTTGAGCAACGTACTAAGTGTCACGTTGATAGAGATAGTGTTTGGGGATACATCCGTCAATATGAACCCAGGCCAAAGCAAAGGTTAAAAAAGAAAAGAGGGAGAGGTAACGGAAGAACAGTAAAATGTGAGCTTTCCTTGCTTGCTTCAAATGCACACACAATTTACTCAATGCATCCAAACGAAGAAGATGGCAAAGAATTATCGGTAATAGAGATACAAATGTCTTTGGCTAATCAATCTTATGAGCGTGAAATTAGCCAGGTTGAAGCAAAAAAAATTGTAGAAAAATGTCTTGTAGGGTTGAGTGCGAGAGAGAAGGACATTGTGATGCGACGCGCTAACGATGAAACCTTAGAAGACATCGGAAAGCATCACAACGTTACCAAAGAAAGAATAAGGCAGATTGAAGAAGAAGCATTTAAAAAAATGAGAAAATGTCTCTAAAAAAATCCCCGTTTATAATAAACGGGGATTTTTTTGGTTAATCATTTATGACGCTTTTCTTTGTGAAGATACTGATATGGGTACAGGCACGTAGCAAATTGAATTTTGGAAGAAAATGACTTTTTATCTGATTATTATGCCAGTTTGTGCTGTCGATTATTTTGTATATATCTTCAATCTCAAATTGACTTAGCTGATAAATTCTACGATATGTAAAGTTAGGGTATCTGCTTAGCCAAACCAGTCGTTTTTGTCTGTTGATACTAGAGTACTTATCAACTAAGTAAAAAATTGGACTTTATAAGTCTTAAGTTTCTATTAAAGAATCAAGTGGTTTTCCCTGTTCTTCTAAACATTTCAGGACGCCTCTATTAAAAATAAGAATTGCGACGTGCCTATGCAAAAAGTTACTACAGAAACCAATACAGTTATTAACCATGGATTAAATTGTGTGATACTTAATCATGACATTTTTTGCCCTCCCAATTAAGATTATATTTCGAAATTGTTAAGTCATTTATATTAACACTGCGTCTAAAATACATCACATATATATTATTGTCTAATTAAAAAAGCCGAGTGTTGATTCTCGGCTTTTACTACATAAGCTTTAATTTGCCATAATTATAGCTAACTCTGTCGAAATAAGAGCTATGCTCATAGCCTTGATCAAGACAATCGAGAAGCTATAAAATAGATATTTTGCTGTTTTACCCATCATGGTATCCTTTCCGGTTTATTCTGCCATCCCGACAATAATAGTTATATTATCTTTCGGTCCAGTGAGATATACTAGATTGCTAAACAAGCTATCAAGGGCAGATTGTGCGGTTTTTGAATTATTACAGAGTTCTTGGACTGATTTATTGGGTAATTCGTCCCATAGACCGTCTGTCGCCACCACAAAATACTCCCCTTTCTTTATTGGTGCTTTAGTTACAAATAACTCTGGTCGTGAAATAACACCAACGTCAGAAAAGTATGCATCGCCTATTGATCTAGTTGGCATTAAACCCTTAATGCCTTTCCAAACATAATGGTTACCCACGCGACCCCCTGCTTCGAGTAATCGTTTTTTTTCTGCTGAATTTTCAACTCTATGGTCGCGCGTAATTTGTTTAACTTTGGTATCTCTAAAAATAACCAATCGGCTATCTCCTGCATTGGCTACATGCAAGTTATCATTATTTATATAAAACATTATTGCCGTGGAGCCACATTTGAATTTCAACTGTGCCTCTTTTGATGTTTCCGTAAAAAACTTGGTTATTACGGTATCAAACGATTTAGATCCGGTAATTTGACTTGGTAAATCTTTAGTCATTTTTTGAACCAAATAATTTGATACTTCGTCACCACCATGTCCGTCAAAGATGCCCGCTAATATGCTATTATGCTTATCATTTCTGATGATACAATGTGTGTCCTCCATATAGCTTCTTGGGCCTTTGTCTTGTAACACAGCCAATTGTATTTTGGTCATAGCCACTCCTTTATAGTTGATTGTGAAAGTACAAATTCGTTTGTTTACTTATACTATAAACTACCGATTTCGTCAAATATCAGTTTATTGTTAGTTTTGTAATCCTCAAAAAATAGAACACCGCAGACCAGTATCGGCCTGCGGTTTATAATTTTTTTATCTAATTTATTAACGCAAAATTGCGTTAGCGATATTTCCAGTATTGGTAATATTTATAAATTAGGTTTGAGTGTTGATGGTGTAATTTATGGTGGGGAATTTGTCAGCCAGTTAAGACATGGAGATATTCGTAGGAAGCTAGTCTTTTTAGAGGTTCTGCACCACTCGCTGGAACCCCAATCGAGTTGACTTGTGCGAACTCTCCATCGTTCTCAACTAGTTCTACGACTGTG
>PFDW01000079.1 GCA_002793835.1 Candidatus Portnoybacteria bacterium CG10_big_fil_rev_8_21_14_0_10_36_7
TGTGCCAAAACCAGAATCACCGCCAATCGATTCTGTGAAAATTAGTTCTCATGCTGTACCCGCAACCAAACCAATAGTTTCGACACAAAAATCTGCCTACACACCTTCACAATTTTCTGCGCCTACTATAAAAGCGCCGACTTTGGGTTCAGTACCAATTCCTAAAATTTCTAGTCCTCCAAAATCAGCCCCGCAACTAGCATCACCTAAACCATCAGCAACGCAAGACAGAGTACCAACGCCAAATATCTCAACAAACGAGAAAGCATTTTTACGCCAACGTACAAAAACATTAATTTCGGAGGCAAAATCTTTGCTAAAATCAAATCGTCCAGAAGAAGCGATGACAAAAATTACCGAAGCTCAAACAATAAAATCTAACTCACTTTATACTAAATTTTTACTCTGGCTGATGAATCGTCGCGTCTCATCGGCAAATCAATCTTTGATGCGTTCTGCTCAAAAAATACCGCCATATACCGAACCAATCACACGACCAACAATTAAGCCCCCTGCCCAATTAACAAATCAATCCGTAGCGCCAAGTCAAGTTCCAACACCTCAAGCCCCAACTCCACCACAAAAAATAAATGCTCCACCCAATGCCTTGCCTACAGAACCAGCTAAGGCGCCTTTCGTGCCTCAAAAAGCTGTACCGCATCAAGAAATAAAACAAGTTATCCCTCCAACTCCTATAGCAAAACCCCATGTGCCGATACAACCTGCACTGCCTCCTCAAGCTACTACTGCACCAAAGGAATTTTACACGCCTCAAATTAATATTGACGCACAACCAGCCAAACCAACACGACCAAGCAAACCATTCCCATGGAAGGTTGTTACAGCTGGCTTAATATCAATTATATTTATTGCTATTTTAAGCTTTGGTCTTTGGTATTATTTTCAAAAACTACCTAAACCACCAGTTACAACAATCACGCCACCAGTAGTAATTACATCTCCAGCGCCTCTTATTGATGCCCCAAAAGACATTACGCTTAATTCAGTGATTGGTACACAGTTAAATTTACTTATTAGTGACTTGTATGCCAAAAAATATCAAACAGATGATTTCCAAATTGTTTATATTAAAAAACAAAATGGACAATACATAACATCATTAGCGGAACTCCAAAGAGAGTGGGGGATAAATATCCCAACTGATGTTAACCAAAATATTACCGGCAGATTCACCTTGCTACTTTACACACAAAAAGATATTTCTAATTCGCCATTTATTGCTGGTTATGGACAAAACCGTCTTGCTTTAGCACTAGAAATACAAAACGCTGACGCACTTAAAACCGCTCTAAAAAATTGGGAGCCGACTATGATTAAAGACTTATCGGCCTTTTTACCCAGCGGTATTAATACGCCTAATTTACGAAATTTTACAATATCCGACAGGACTGACGCTGATGTCACATTTGTTAAATTACCAGATTCAACTTTAGCGCTTAACTATATCTTAACAGCCAAAAATCTAGTCCTGACAACATCCAAGGCAACTACCGATATTGTCATAAATAAACTGAATAATGAATAACCTCGAAAGGGCCACATTAACTACTATCGCTTATCATAACTCTCTTTCGCTAGCCCTAAGCTCTACAGAAATATATAAATTTCTGGCGAATATAACACCCACTCAATTTTGCTTAGGTGAAATACGTCTTGCATTAAAAGACTTAACGGCAAAAAAAACCATTAATGAAAGTAATGGTTTTTTTTGCTTAAAAAATGAGAAAACATTAATTAATCAAAGACTTAAAAATCAAAAAGTAACCATCAAGAAATGGGAAAAACTCAATAAATTAGCTTGGATAATAGCCTCATTACCATATATCAAAACTAGCTTTGTCACAGGATCAATTGCTTCAGATAATGCTCGCAATAATAGCGACCTAGATATATTAGTCATAACTAACAAAAACCGTTTTTGGACAGCTAGGGCCATATTAACCATTGTTTTCACCGTATTAGGCCAGCGCCGTCATGACACTTATATCAAAGACAGACTTTGCCATAGCGCTCTAGTCACCGACGGACAACTAATTAATCGTGATTCTTTTAGTTTTGCGCAAGACATAATTAAGGCCATACCTTTTAATATAAGCTCGCCAAATAGCATGAAATTGTTTTATGACAATTCTTGGCTAAATAAATATCTATCCAATTACAGACAACTAAATGCAATCACTCATAATCAGCACACTTATAAGCCTGCTCGTATTTTGATTATCATAAAACGTTTTTTCGAGTCGTTTTTAAATAACTCCTTAGGAGACGTATTAGAAAAGTGGTCAATGGATTACCAAGTGAACCGCATTAAAAAGGGGATTTTGCCCAATGAACGACTAACCATTAACCAACGATGCTTAGTGGCGACTCCGTTTAGTTACGATTTAGAAAAATTAAATTTATTCAAGAAGACAATAAAAAAAATCCTGGGTGAGCAAGATTTAGATGGTGTGGATAAATTGTGGATGACAGCCCTTGACGCGTAATACGAAAAAATGATATAATGTATTTAAGCCTTCGTACTGGCTGTAGGTGATAAGTGAACAGAAATTGTTCTTTTTAAAAAAATCAACTTTGGCTACAAATAGCCACTAGCTGGTTGAAGGTAAAATGTCTTTCTAAGAATCTTAATTGGGATTGCCAATGTAAATTATAAAAAAATTTGGCGATTACAATTAGCTTAAAAAGATTAATAGGGAGGTGGCCTCACATATTCTCAAATCTGGGAGGATACCACCTCCCTAATATAACACAAAACTTGTGAAAAAACAACCCCTGGCGCAAAAAGCGCCTTTTTTATTGCCAAAAAAAATATATCCATGCTATACTGACAACATGACTGAAGACTTAAAACAACAATTAAAAAAGAAACTAGAAGCAACCAAAGTTGAGGTAGAAGCTGAACTAAAAAAAATTGCTGATAAAGATCCAGAAGTGGCGGGTGATTATGATACAAGATTCCCAGATATGGGAAGCATGCAAAGCTCCGATGAAAATGCT
>PFDW01000017.1 GCA_002793835.1 Candidatus Portnoybacteria bacterium CG10_big_fil_rev_8_21_14_0_10_36_7
TCCTGACAATCTTAAATTAGAGGCAAAAGAAACAAGGCCAACGTTAGTGTATCTAGGTCGGATAAATATTCAAAAGGGTGCTTTTGATGTAATTAAAACTCTAAAACTAGTGGTAGCAACAATACCGGATATACAGCTCTGGTTTATTGGAAAAGGAGAAAAAACAGTAGTAAATAAGCTTAAACATGAGGTTGATAATTCTGGCTTATCTAATAATATAAAGTTTTTTGGATATGTTGAAGATAATAAGAAGTTCAGGCTATTGAGTAAGGCTCATTTATTGATCGTGTCTTCAATACATGAAGGATGGGGTTTGACGATTCCTGAAGCTGGCTTTGTTGGTACGCCATCGATTGTATATAAGTCTGCTGGATTGAAAGATGTTGTTACGGACGAAGTTAGTGGTTTAGTAGTTGAACCAACGCCTTCCCATATGGCAGAGGCAATAGAGAGAGTATTACAAGATAAAGACTTATTAATTAAGTTGAGAAAGAATGCGAAGGGTATAGCGCAAGAGTATAGCTGGGATAATACTGCACAAGTTACCTTGAAAAAATTTGAGACAATGATACACTAATCAGATATATGAGCAATAATACTATATTTGTAACTGGTGGAGCGGGTTTTATAGGCTCCCATCTTTGCACTTTGCTTGTTGGGAAAGGAGAGAATGTTATCTGTATAGATAATCTAGTTACCGGGAATAAAGATAATATAGAGTCGCTATTAAATGAGTCAAACTTTACTTTTATTAATGCAGATATTCGAGAAAAGGAATGGATTCAAGAGCTAAAATTGGAAGAGCTTCATGAAATTTATGATCTTGCGAGTCCAGCATCTGTTACACGCATAACCGAGCACCCTATTGAAGCGGCTACGGTAAATGCAGTAGGATTGTTAAATTTGCTGGATTTGGCGGTTAAGCATAAGGCAAAATTGCTGTTTGCTTCAAGTTCAGAGGCATATGGAGACCCCAAGGAACATCCACAGAAAGAATCTTACTGGGGTAATGTAAATCCAGTGGGTGTCCGTTCGGGCTATGACGAAGGAAAACGATTTGGTGAGAGTTTATGTATGGCATACATGCGAGAAAAGGGTATATCTGTGCGGATTGCAAGAATATTTAATACATATGGACCCAACTCTGATCCTAATGATTCAAGAGTTATTCCTAGTATGGTAACGCGGGCACTACGAGGGCTATCCATACATGTTCATGGTGATGGACAACAAACAAGGTCGTTTTGTTATGTTAGTGATTTGGTTGATGGATTAGTTAAACTAATGAAATCAGATGAATCAATGCCGGTTAATTTGGGTAATCCGGATGAATATACCATTCTTAAAATAGCACAACTGATTAAAGAGGCAACGAAATCTTCTTCAGAAATTAAGTTTACCGAAAGACCAGCAGATGATCCAAGTCGGAGAGAACCGGACATAAGTAAGGCAAAACAAGTACTTGGGTGGGAGCCTACGGTGAGCCTTCGGACAGGAATACTGGAAACTATCAGGTATTTTACTAGTAAGAATGGGCAATGAGAGCGCAAAAAAAAGTACTGATTATCACTTCGACTTTTCCTCGATCTGATACAGATCATCAAGTACCTTGGTTAGGAAAATTAGTTCAAAGTATAAATACCAGTGGTCTTGAGGTTGAAGTTATGGTGCCAGCCTTTAAAGGGTCTCGTTCGTATAGCTACCATGGAATAAAGGTTCATAGATTTCGCTATGCACCAACTTCATTGGAATTTTTAACTCATGAGGAAGGGGCCGTGTTTAAGTTGAGACAAAAACCTTGGTTATATATTATTGCATTGAGCTATATAGTGTTTGGTTGTTTTGAGGTGATTCGACTCTTAAGACAAACTAGGTATGACGTCGTCCATGTGCAATGGCCGTTTCCTAATGGAATATTTGGTATTCTAGCTAGATATATTGGGAAGTGTCGTTTAGTTTTAACTTTTCACGGCGCTGGTTTTACATTAATGAGACGTGTTCCTTTTGGAAAAAAGATAATGCACTGGATAATAAGCTGCGCAGATGTGGTAATTGCTAATTCGAGTTTTACTAAGAAACAGATTGTGTGTATTAAATCAGTTCCAGTAGAAATTATTCCATTTGCATCAGCGGTACTGACGCAACGACTGGAATTGTCTCATTCGGACAGTAATATTAAGAGGAAATTCTTTAAAATTTTATTCGTTGGTCGGCTAATAGAGAGAAAAGGACTTATTTACTTAATTAGAGCAGTATCTAAACTTGTTAAAAGTGGTAAAAATGTGAAATTAGACATAGTTGGTGATGGGCCGTTATTTAGTTCACTGTACAAGAAAGTAGTTAGTCTAGATTTGGATGAGAACATACTGTTTCATCGAGAAGTTGGTGAAAATCAGTTAGCTGGTTATTATAAAAGCTGTGATTTATTTATTCTTCCATCAATTGTGGATGAGTGGGGTGATACGGAAGGCTTAGGTGTTGTGTTGATAGAGGCTATGAATTTTGGAAAGCCAGTAATTGCTTCTAATGTTGGTGGAATTGGAGATATTGTAAAAGATGGTCAGAATGGTATCTTAGTAACACAGAAAGATGTCCAATCCTTGGTTGATGCAATAATGGAAATAATTAAACATCCTCGTAGGGCAAAGCAGCTTGGAGGTGCAGGTAGAAATATGATTCAAAAGCACTTTGATTGGCAGAAAATAATTAAAAGGTCTATAGATATATATTATACATAGTATTAATGAAAATTTGTGTATTGACTCATACTTTTCCACGCTTCAAAGGAGACCCAGTCGCACCATTTATGGATAATTTTTGCGAAGGATTAGTTGAAGCTGGTAATGAAGTTCTTCTGGTGACTCCATTTGATCAGAAATTTAAAATATCTGACTATCCAAATTA
>PFDW01000022.1:0-2821 GCA_002793835.1 Candidatus Portnoybacteria bacterium CG10_big_fil_rev_8_21_14_0_10_36_7
TTATTGGTAATTACTCATAATCTAATATTTTTACCTTTTATGATAATCTTACCGTTTTATCTTTTATTTTTATTACTAACTTCAGAAAAAAAATATGCAACACTCATTAAATTTCTGTTTTCTTTATTTTTAGCAGCTTGCTTATCAGCCTTCTTTTGGTTCCCCTCACTTTTAGAAAAAAAGTTCACTTTAGTGGATAATTTGCTTTTAAAGGATCTTGCTGACTATAAAATCCATTTCGTTTATCTGAAACAATTATGGAATTGGCCCTGGGGTTTTGCGGGTTCCGCGGCGGGTCTTTCTGACGGAATATCCTTTAAAATAGGTAAACTTTATATTTTAGTTTCAACTTTGTCGGTTTTTGTAAGTGCATTTCTTCTTTTCAAAGCAAAAAAAATCCATTTTCAAGTAAATAAAAAAATTTATTTAGTTCTTACCTTAAGTTCTCTTCTTGTTTTCTCCGCTTTCATGACTACAAACTACTCTTCCTTTATCTGGAATAAACTAACCTTTTTGGCATATCTTCAGTTTCCCTGGAGGTTCTTAATTTTTACCTCACTCTTTTCCTCAGCTTTAATTGGTGCCTTTATCGCTTATATTAGGCCGCAAATCGTAAAAATTGGTTTTTCTTCAGTAATAATCATTTTACTATTAATTACGAACTATAAGCTTTTTAAACCTTTATACATCCGAAACTTAAATGATAAAGAAATGACAAGTAATAAAATTATTGAATGGGATGTTTCTAAAAGCTCTTTTGAATATGTTCCAACAGGTTTTCCTTTAGAAAGAGATTCGAGGGGCATTAATCAACCGGATTTAACCGAGGATGATCTGCCCAAACAAAAAGCATACATTATGTCAGGTGATGCACAGATCACTGGGCTCGATACAGCGCCTGGAAAGTACTTTCTCAAAGTCAAGGCGAAAACAAATTCAATATTGAGATTAAATTCTTTCAATTTTCCAGGCTGGATGGCAAAATCGGACGGCCAACCGGTATCAATTGACGAACAAAATAAATACCGCCTTATTACCATATCTATTCCTGCAGGAGAGCACTTAATTGAAGCTAAATTTAAAAGCACTCCTGTAAGAAAAATTGCAAATTACACAACCTTAATTTCCCTTTTAACTTTAATTGCTTTATCCTTTAAAAAATGGCTGATCCCGACCAGGAATTAGATTTAGATCTTATTAAAAGGAAAACCGTTTCGGGCGTCGTAACCTTTACGCTGAGGAGTTTTTTCATCCAGGCATTTACTTTTTTCGCCACTTTTATTTTAACTATACTCCTTGCCCCGTCCGTATTCGGTGTTTTCTTCGTCGTTTCTGCAATTCTGAATTTGTTTGTCTATTTTTCCGATATTGGGCTTGCAGCGGCATTAATTCAAAAGAAAGAGAAGCCCACAGAAGAAGATTTTAAAACAACTTTTACCATACAGCAGGCAATGATTCTTTCACTAGTCCTAATCGGCCTTTTATTCTCAAAAAAAATAGCCGGTTTTTATCACCTTGATGATTCCGGCCTCTGGCTTTTGAGAGTTTTAATATTTTCCTTATCTCTTTCGTCACTCAAAACAATTCCCTCGATAATCCTTGAGAGGCGCTTGGATTTTACAAAGTTGATTATTCCGCAAATTGTTGAACACATAATTTTTTATTCCCTCGCTATTATCCTGGCTTACAAAGGTTTAGGGCTTGCTAGCTTTACATATTCGGTACTTGCAAGAGGTATTGTTGGCCTAATTCTTATTTATATTATTTCACCCTGGAAACCCGGTTTTTCATTCAGTAGAAAAAGTGCAAAAAACCTGGTAAGTTTCGGATTGCCTTTTCAGGCAAATAGTGTTCTCGCGCTTTTAAAAGATGACTTATTAACCGTTTTTTTGGGAAAAATTCTTCCTTACGCCCAAGTCGGCTATGTTGGATGGGCTCAAAAGTTTGCTTTTGTACCCTTAAGATTTTTTATGGACAATGTAATAAAAGTAACTTTCCCCGCATATTCCAGGCTTCAGGAAAATAAAAATGAACTGGGAAAAGCTATAGACAAATCAATCTTTTTTGTTACGTTTTTTGTCTACCCGTCCGTTTTAGGCATGATGGCAATTGCCAAACCATTTGTTGACCTGATTCCAAAATATAATAAGTGGGAACCGGCTTTGCCCCTGCTATATTTTTTTGGGATTAATGCCTTATTTGCCGCCGTAAATACGACTCTTTCTAATACGCTATTTGCAATTGGAAAACCAAAAATTGTACTCAACTTAATGGTTTTCTGGACAATTCTGACGTGGCTTTCCACCTATCTGCTAGTAATTAGGTTTGGATATTTAGGAGTCGGCATGGCATCTGCTCTTGTCGCGGGATCAACTTCCGTCATCATCTATTTCGTCAAGAAAAATGTACCAATTCAGCTTATAAAAAATGTTTCGGGTCCTTTGCTGATATCCATTCTCATGTTCATAGTACTTATAGAGTTTTTGAAGCTGTTGCCCGTCACCTTCTTAAGCCTCGCACTTGCTATCCTGCTTGGAATCATTTTATATTCCGGCTTATCTCTGCTTATTTTTAGGGAAAATTTGATTAAAGAGTCAAGGACGGTAGTTGCGGCTTTCCTTGGCAGGAAATTCTAAGTTATTCTATAGTTACTTTTTCTATAACGTCGCCGATTACAATTTTGTCAACGACTTCTTGGCCCGAGATTACTTTTCCAAAAATTGTATATTGTTTGGGAAGGCCGGGTGCATCTGCGAGCATAATAAAAAACTGACTCCCATTTGTATTTGGCCCGGCGTTTGCCATAGCAACAATACCTTTT
>PFDW01000022.1:2831-3573 GCA_002793835.1 Candidatus Portnoybacteria bacterium CG10_big_fil_rev_8_21_14_0_10_36_7
CTTGAATGACAAAACCATCAACTTTTCTATGGAAGGTGAGTCCGTCATAAAATCCCTCTTTTGTCAGGAAAATAAAATTGGAAGCCGCAACAGGGGCATCTTCAAATAAAGAAAAGACTATATCGCCTTTAGCTGTTTTAATTCTAATATTTTTGCCCTTTATCTCGTTTGCGGAAATGACCGGTGGGGGAGCCGAATAAGTCTTTTTGATATTTTTTGCACTACTGCCTGGTTCCGTTATTGTAACAGAAGGACTCGCAATATTTTTCTGTTCGGGTATAAGGACATTACCGCTTTCTGTTTTGCCTTTTGCAAAAAGAAAAACGACAATAAGTACAATTACCAATCCGCAAGCCGCAAATACAAGATTTTTCAAATTAAAAATAAGTTTAATATTTAAATGCTTGCTCAGTCAACTCAGTGAATTGGTAAATCTTTTTGTGACCGGAAATATTCCTCGGAAGTGCCGATATCAATAAAAAAAGTATTTGTCTGATAGCCAACAAATTTAAAGTCCTTTATTGCCTTAGGAAAAATATCCTGCTCGATTGAAATCTCTTTGTTTTTTGGAATAAATGAAAGAATATTTTTGCTAAAAATATATACGCCGGCATTAATTAAACCCTCCCGGTGAACCGGCTGTTTCTCTAAAAATCCGACTATTTTGTTTTTCTGGTCAACTACAACCTCACCTTTCTCGCTTATATCATTAAATTTCCGCAAACAAATAGTCCCGTCGGCG
>PFDW01000012.1 GCA_002793835.1 Candidatus Portnoybacteria bacterium CG10_big_fil_rev_8_21_14_0_10_36_7
TTCCTGCAATGAGGCCACTTAGTGTAATAAAATTGGCCGAGTTGGACTCAAGCCACAATTTAAATCGTATCATCTGAGTCTCCTTTTAAAGGTACTGTTTAAACAAAAAATAGCACAGTGTGCTATTTTTTGTTACATATAAGTTTATTTTAAAACCATTTCTTGCTTCTAAAATATAATATCATCGAGCAGATAAAAGCGATAATAATGCCACCGATAATAACTGGAGACAAAGGATTTTGTGTAAAATCGTATGCCCCAAAAACATCCATAGCAAAAAAACCAATAAATACTGTTAGAGGGAAGGCGATTCCAGAAATAAAGGTTAGAGTTTTTATAATTTCATTAGTACGATAGGTAAGGAGTGATCCATTAGTCCTTTCAATTGCTTCAATTCTTTCCTTGTGATTTTCTAAAATATTCCAAACTCGGATATTTGAGCTGATAAGATCATTAGCTAGTATTTCGAGTTTTGCGCCAGAGAAAAATTGTTCCGATGTTTTTACCAGAGCTTCAAGTATGCCTTTTTGGGGCTTAATGGTACGTCTAAAATTTATAATGTTGCGTTTAATTATGGCTATTTCTTGGAGCATCTCTTTTCCTTGTCCACAAAAAACTTTTTCTTCAGCGATGTCTATGTCGTCGTGAATATGATCAAGCATTGGTAGAGACGCATTAATTAAAATATCAATTAAATGAAATTGCAGAACCCCAAAATTTTTGAATGTTTCTTCTTTTATTTTATTTTGGACTTGGCAATCTTTGATAAAAACTTCAAGTGGAAGCAAAGACTTGGAGTGCACAGTAATTAGCGTGTGATCGGTGACTATAAAATCTAGCTCGGCGGGCTCTGTAGTACGCTTTGAGCCGTCGTATCTTGGAAAATGAAGCACCAGCCAAAGCTGACTTTTGTGTTTTTCAATTTTTGGTCGTTTGAGGGTCAATAAAAATTCACTAGCAATTAAAGGTTGTAATTTGTAATCTTCTTTTATAACAGCAAAATCTGTTTCCGTTGGTTCAGAAACATCCACCCAAGTAATATTGTTGAATTCAATTTTAGTAATCATTGAAAATAATTCTTTATATAATTATAACAAATTAATTGAATAATAAGATGTGGATAACTATATTCGCTAAAATATATTATAATTAGAGTAAATGAAAAAAAGTAAGGGGATCATGTTTTTAGAAGTTGTGGCTGTGATAGCAGTTGGGTTTTTGTTAATTAGCATTTTAGTAATGCAGGCGGTAAAAGCTAAACAAAAAACAAGAGATGCCCAAAGAAAGACTAGTTTGAGTGAATTAAGAGCGTCGATAGAGTCGTTTGCTAACGACTATGGGCATTTCCCAGAGACGTATGACGCAAGTGATGGCGAGTATAAATGGTTTTCGTATTGTAATTATCAAAGTGAGGGGTGGAAAGCCAGAGGCTTCGGAGTGTGGATTCCAGAGATATTGGAAAAAGGATATGTAAAATTATTACCACTTGACCCATTGAGAAAATATTTCACTGGCGCTATGAAGAATAAGGTTAGCGATGGTGGAGTTAGTGATTCTGCTTCTTTTTGCTACATTTATCGATCTGACGGATTTGATTATAAGTTAGCTAGTTATTGTGGCACAGAATATGATTTAGCTTATCCTAGTCAGCAATTTAATAAAGGTCTTAACAATTGGTCGTGTGGTCTTTATTCTTACGCTCTATATTCACCCGGAGCTTATAATTGGTAAAGATTAATGAATTATAAATCAAAATCATTCACTTTAATTGAGCTTCTCGTAGTAACTTTTATTATTACCTTATTGGCATCTATTGTTGCTGTACAAGTGAACAAAGCCAGAATCAAGGCTAGGGATACAACGAGGTTGCGGGATTTAAAAACGATTGAAACTGCAACGTAAATGTATCTAAGTGATGGGAATGAAGCATTTAGTAATTCTCAAGGTAGTGATGGTACCGCCTATATGGCTTGCATTGGTAGGTTTTTTTGTGAATGGTGCTGTAATGGGGACAATGCATTTGGTCATACGCCGGTAAAAGATGCACTTGAGCCATATCTTACAGTGTTCCCCATGGATCCTAAGGAGCGAGATTATTTTTATGTTTCTTATAATAATAGTGCTACCAATCAAATAGAAATATGGAGCTTGATAGAAGATGAAAATAACTGTAAGCCACCATTTAATTATTATAGTCCGCAAAGTAACAATAATTATAAGCCACGTTGTGGATTAGTTATCCCTTATTAATGATGAAGAAAGTCTTGTTATTTTATCTGTAATTAATTTTTGTATAGTCAACGTGTATTGCGCGGTTTATTTTTTTTGTATTAGATTAAATACTAGTTATTTAAAAAAGGGAGAGATAAATGGAAGAAATAAATTATGGGATTTTAATGAGAAAAGCTAAGCAAGATGGAGATATAAATCAACAAGAAAAGCTTTGTCGTGAAATTTTAGCTCGTTCGGAGGCAACTTGTCGAGATTTTGCGATAATTATTGTTAACGGGGTTGGCAAGCAAAAGTCGGAAGCATGGGAAAGATTTAAAGCAGGTAATATTAATCGCTGGTGGGATTTGTATTTTATTATTTCTCGCAGACAAGGTAAATTGGAAGATACTGCTTGCGAGTTATTGTTTGAATCACCAGCTACCGCTTGGCACTTTTGTCATATAATAGTTTGTGCTGATAAGAAGTGGCACAAACGTGCTTGGCGAGAAGCAACGTTAAGAGGTATGGATATTTATGATTTATTCTATCTCGTAGGATTTGCTGATTTTAAGATAGCAAGTCTTGCATGGCGAGAGATATTATCTATGGAGCTTGACTTTATAGATTTACGCCAAGCTTTTTGTTTTGCAGATAGTTCTCAGCTAAAGCGAGAAATTGCAGAATATTTATTGAAGCATTATGCAAAAGATTGGGTGACTCTGGGTTATATTAGTAGCTATCACCCAGACGAAACAGCTAGAGACGAAGCCAAAAGCAGACAAGATAAATTAAGAATATCTAAAAATTGACTGGCTCAACTAAGAGCCGGTTTTTTAATTCATTGATTAGCACTATTGACATAGTCATTGTTTTATGACAAAGTAATATAAACCAATTAGTCATTTAACAATTAAAGAAGGTGCGTTATGTGTGAATTTATATCTTGGATAGAAGTAGAGAAAGATGGCAAAGTAGTAGTCCTTTATCTTACAGATAAAGACGTCTTCTCAGTCTATGGATTGGAAAAGCTTAAAGGTTGCCAAGACAATGACTTTCTTGGTGATGGAGCGATAAGGGCCTATTACGATATTTCTGGCGATGTTGGCGAGGATTATGAGATTTAGGATTTTTGGGATACCAAAAATATACCCAAAGAAGTTGCTAAAAAAATTAATAAATTTGATAAGCATTGGGGCAAGATATTTCAAAAGTATTTCCAGAATAACGATTCATGTTATATCGTAATGTCGGCTCCTAGACCTTGGAGCGCCAAAGCTTGGAGCAGCTCTTAGAAAACAATAAGCCTTATAAAAGAGATCTATTACGAATTATTGAATTTGCACCCAAGCCTTGGAAAACTAAAGCTTGGGAACAGATTTTAGAGTAAGGAATTATAAACGAAGATTTACGATTTATTGTTTCACATTTTTCTGGCCCTTGGAGAAAAAAGGCTTGGAAACAGCTTCTGAAACAGAACCCAAGTAGCTGTGATATTATCAGCATTATTGAGAATGGGTCCATTGCTTGGGGCTCAATAGCTTGGGAACAGTTTTTCAGGCAGAATCTTAATAATTGTGATCTTCGCTATGCTATTTATTATGCTCCCGAACCTTGGTCTTCTGAGGCGAAAAAGTTGCTTGGTAAAATGAAGCAAGCATTTGCCTAAAATTTAACCCGTGTAAACAACACGCGGGTTTTTCTATTAGCACTCTTGACAGGAGAGTGCTAATTTTTTAATATAGACTATAAAGAGATGCTAGTTTCAGATAGACAAAAAAATATTCTGTTGCACTTGATTGGCGAGTATGTAAAATCAGCCGAACCGGTGGCATCTTCGGATTTAGCTAAGAAGTTCAAAGTTAGCTCTGCGACGATGCGTAATGAAATGGTAGATTTGGAAAAAGCGGGGTATTTACATCAGCCACATACTTCGGCCGGAAGAGTGCCAACCGACAAGGGTTATCGATTTTATATTAATAAGTTTGAGGCTACTAAAGTTAACACAGGTGTTGAACGTAAAGTGGGACGGCAAATTCAAAAAGGGGTGTCGGAACATACTGGTAATTTAGATAGATTATTTTCAATATTAGTTAGAGAAATGGCAGAAGCAACGGGAAGCCTCGCGATTGCTAGAATGCTGGAATCTGGGAGCGTGTTTGATTCAGGGCTTGAGAAAATGCTTAAGGAACCAGAATTTGTGGAAAAAGAAGATTTTTTGGAGGCAGCCGATCATATTAGTGAGCTTCGTGAAGAATTGGAAACGTTATTTGATGAAGCTTCTGGTAAAACTGTAATATTTGTCGGCAAAGAAAACCCAATTGCAGGGCTTGATGAATATTCATTAATTGTGTCGGGAGTTTCATCGGGTGGACAAAAAGTAGTTTACGGATTATTTGGCCCAAAGCGAATGCGTTACGATAGAAATACAGCCTTAGTTCAATATATAAATAATTTAATAAATGAATCAATCTAAAACATATGGAAGATGAAATTTTAAAAAACGAGGTAGTACCAGAAGAAGAAATTGAAATAGAACCAGAGGAAAATGAAGAAATAGATATAGACGATGATAAAAAGGTCAAAAAAATTAAAGAGAAGCTAAATATTTGCCAGGAAGAAAAAGCAAAATATTTAGATAGTTGGCAAAGGGTGCAGGCAGACTTTATAAATTACCGAAAAATGCAGGAGGAAAGAAACGCAGAGTTTGTAAAATATTCAAAACAGGAAATTTTAAGAGAGCTATTGCCGTTAATGGATGCGTTTGAAGCTGCGGTTGGGCATTTTAAGGAAACAGAAGGATTGAAAATGATGTTAGTTAAGATTTTGAAAGAGAATGGTGTGGAGGTGATAGAGACGCTAGGAAAGCAATTTGACCCGCATATTCATGAAGCTATAAAGCATATTGAGTCCGACAAGCCAGACGAAGAAATAGTAGAAGAGGTCCAAAAAGGATACAATCTGAATGGTAAGATTTTACGAATCGCGATAGTTAAAGTGTCTAAGCAGAAAAAGTAAATATTAATATGGATGAGATAGAACATTTCCCAATGATTAAAAAACTTCATAGTGATGCTTTAGAATAAAAATATGGTCCAATTTACTCTGAAATAATGGAGCACAATGACAAGATTCGAGAAGCATTATTGGTAGATGAAAGCAAGATTGCTCGGACATGTGCTCTTACTTTTTCCCCCAGATAAAAAAGAAAATGGCGATATAGCACTTATTGATGTAGAGATCAAAAATGGAGGAATGATTGGAAAGATGTTTAAAGAGTTTAATTATGAAGTAAGAAAAAATGTAATTGATGTGTTTATCATTGAGATTCCGAAATGGTTGAAAGAGAAGTTTGTAGTTAAAAAGAATTATGCCAAAGCTAGAATTTCTGAATTTTATGCGAAAAAGGAAGGCTCTGAACCGATAATTTATGGTTATGTGCTAGAGATATATCCCAGATTTTAGAGAACCTAATATAAATGATGTTGATATAGCGCAGATAAATCCCAGTACGGAGCGATTAAGTAAAGTTAATATTTTACGAAGCGAAATATGGAAACGACTCGAAAAGGTATATGAAACTAACGAATGGGACGATATAAAAGATAATTTTAAGAAGGCAAAAATGGATACAAGGGAGTTTGTCTATAAGTTAAAGAAAAAGATGGAAGATAAGCTAAATTTAGATAAGTAAATTCATAAATAAATTAAAAGAAGGTAGACGAAGTGATAAAATACACGAGTCTGCTGATAAAAAAATGAGTAAAATTATAGGTATAGACTTAGGTACATCAAATTCAGCGGCAGCTGTAGTCGAGGGTGGTAAGCCATCAATTATTCCGTCGGCTGAAGGTATGACTTTGGGGGGGAAAGCGTTCCCGTCTTATGTCGCTTTTACTAAAGAAGGAGAGTTATTGGTGGGGGAACCTGCTCGTAGACAAGCGGTAACCAATCCAGATAGAACCATAACTGCGATAAAGCGAAAAATGGGAACTACCGAAAAAACTAAAGTAGGAGACAAAGAATATACAGCTCAACAAATTTCAGCCTATATATTACAAAAAATTAAGAAAGATGCCGAAGCTTATTTAGGCTCTCGGGTTGAAAAGGCTGTTATTACTGTACCTGCTTATTTTGATGATGCACAAAGACAAGCCACTAAGGATGCAGGAGCCATTGCAGGGCTGGAAGTAGTTAGAATTATTAATGAGCCAACTGCTGCAGCATTGGCTTACGGAATTGATAAGGCAGGAAAAACAGAAAAGATTCTAGTCTTTGACTTGGGAGGCGGAACTTTGGATGTTACAGTCATGGATTTCGGTGAAGGAGTGTTTGAAGTAATTTCCACTTCAGGGGATACACGTTTAGGTGGGACAGATATGGACAAGTTATTAGTAGATTATGTGGTGTCTGAATTTAAGAGAACCGAAGGCGTTGATCTCTCAAAGGACTCGATGGCCATGGTTCGCGTTAAAGAAGGCGCAGAAAAAGCGAAGATTGAGTTATCTTCTACTATGGAAACCGATATTAACTTGCCATTCGTTAGCGCAAACTCTGACGGACCAAAGCATTTACAAATGAAAATCACTCGAGCCAAGTTAGAAGAGTTAGTGAAGCCAATCGTTTCCAAATGTGAGGCACCGCTGAAGCAAGCCATGGGCGATGCCAAGATCACGCCAAACGACATTACCAAGATTATCATGGTAGGTGGACCAACTCGAATGCCGATAATTCAAAAATTTGTAGAAGATTATGTTGGTAAAAAAATAGAACGAGGAATTGATCCTATGGAAGCGGTGGCCTTGGGAGCTTCAATTCAAGGAGCGGTATTAGGTGGAGATATGAAGGATGTTTTACTGTTAGATGTTACGCCTTTAACTTTAGGCATTGAAACTCTTGGTGGCGTATCAACTCCACTTATTAATAGAAATACCACAATCCCAGCTTCTAAGTCGCAAGTATTTTCAACCGCAGCAGATAATCAGCCGGGAGTTGAAATTCATGTTTTGCAAGGTGAAAGGCCAATGTCGGTAGATAATAGAACGCTCGGCAGGTTTATGTTGGATGGAATCCCACCAGCGCCACGAGGCGTCCCTCAAATTGAAGTAACTTTTGATATAGATGCTAATGGAATTGTGAAGGTTACAGCTAAAGATAAGGGGACAAATAAATCACAGCATATTACAATTCAAGATTCGTCAGCGCTTTCTAAAGAAGATATTGAAAAGATGCAAAAAGAAGCAGAGGCTCATGCTACCGAAGACAGGCAGAAAAAAGAAATAGTGGAGCTTCATAATCAAGCTGATACTTTGTCTTATAGCGTAGAAAAAACGTTGAAAGATGCAGGGGATAAAGTAAAGCCTGAAGATAAAAAAGAGGTGGAAGATAAATTGGCGGAGCTTAAGAAGGTTAAAGACGGCTCGGACAATGCGGTAATTAAAAAAGCTTTAGACGATTTATCTCAAGCCATTCAAAAAGTAGGAGCTCAAATGTACCAAAATGTTCAAAAAGAGGAACAAAATGTTACAGAGGAGCCAGAAATCAAAGAAAAAACCGATGATCAAAGTGCACCGGGTAATGACCCAGTAGAAGGGAAGTTTGAGGAAGGGGGAGAGAAAAAAGAATGATTTTTGGGCGGGGCGCAAGCCCCGCCTTTTTTGTGATAAAATTGTTACTTAACATGTTAAATAACAATTTTAATTTAAAAAAATATTCCAACAAGAAAATTGAAAAATAAGAATGTGAGAAAACTGACCCGCATGGGCCGAGTGGGGAGTAGTTTAGGACTAACGATCCCTAATGAATTGGCGACGCAACTTGGCTGGCGTGAACGTCAAAAAGTGGTTGTTAAAAAATTGGGGAGTAAATTGGTAATTGAGGATTGGAAGAAATAAAATTTAGTAGTGCATAAGCTCCAACAACTATTCAAATTATGAAAAAATTATCTATAAAATTAAACAGGATTCTCTTATAATTTAGAAGGTGATTTAATAATCCTTTCTGGAGTCAATGGAAGTGGTAAATCGCAATTAATTAATATTATTTGTCGATTAAGATTAAATAACCCAAATGATAGTATTGATGCAAATATTCAAATTAATGATACGGAAATAAAAAAATAATGAGATTTCATCCAGATCGTTTAAGGAAAATATAGCTATTCAAGAAATGTAAGTGCGAAATATTGGTGAAATCGTAGGCGATAAAAGTAAAATATAGGCTAATTATTCAAATTCTCAATTAAACCCAAGCGAAAAAGAACTTGAACAATATCAACGTGTAACTAAAGAGGCAAAGGAAATTTTAGTAAAGAAATTTACGCAGGAAAAATTTGATGATAATCTGATAACACAAGAAGATATAGAAAATTTTGATCTTGGTAATTTTATTTGGAGTTCAAATGATATTTTTTCAAATATTATCGCGATTCATTTTTGATATATACAAAAAAAGTTTCTGATGAAATATATAGGTCTGGTGAAGCTGGTGAAAAGTTTGACCCTTCTTCTGTTGTAACTCTACCATGAGTTCAATTGAATGATTTATTTACCGAGCTTGGGCTAGAGTATAGGTTTAGGGGGGGGGATAAGTGATTATCGTATTTAAAAAGCAACTGAAAATTTTTATTTAAAAATAACAGATCAGCCTAATCGGATAAAGGAATTAGAGAAAGAATGTGCTGATTTAGAAAAATTTATAAATAAAATTTTAAGGTCTACAAAAAAATGTGTGTATGTTGAAGGATCAATGGATACGGATTATATTAAAAAAGCGTACGAAATAAATGATAAAAAAACATGTGATCTCCTTTTTTGAGTGTATTGATCCACATAAAAGAACCTTATGTGGGTTGGTCGGGGTTACTTGTGGTGTATTAGTGTATGCATTCGTGCCGGCGGATGGGTTTACCGCTGTCTAGCTTTTAGCATTGTCAATCTTATCATCAATTGCATCAGGAGGACTTGCCATAGTAATCGACGAGTTTATCGTAAAAATAATGTTGCGCAAAGTAGTCTCTTAAGGTGGGGCATTCTCTTGCATCAATTAATGGTGCAGGAGAATTTTGTATTTACATATTAAAAAAGCCCGCTTTGATAGCGGACTTGTGCGTTTTCAGGCGCTTTTTTTTGTGAGAAAGAAGTGTCCCACTACTGGAGAAGCCCAGTTCCGAAGCTCTCGGTGAGCTCCTTTGTCGATTCTGCATCGACGACTTTGGGCTCGAGCAATATGGTGAACAGCCCATGTGTTTTTGCCAGCCGAACGTTTAAATCTGCTTTATTGGCGACCTCCATCTGAAAAAATAGGGCACAAAAGTTTCTTATATCTATTTGTCGTAACTCTTTTGATACGTACATGTATTCTCCTTGTTATGATTGTTAATGAGACTTAATTTAGTGTATCATAACGTAAAAGTTGACTTATGTCAATTTCGTAGGTATTATTAATTAATAGCTTATTTTTTTACAAATATTCTAAATAGAAGGGGGGGGAAAGATGAGTCAAAAAAAATTTGGACGTCAAAATGAGAAAAAACCAGAAAAATTGTTAAGATATATATATCGGAGAATCGATCTAGTCTTCAGAACAATATAATTTCCAGCCTTTTAATATATTAAAAAGCCCGAGATTATATTCTCGGGCAGGCTACAGTGGGTTTATGCAATAATTACTCGTCGGTTTGGATAAAGTGATCAGGACTTCTGTACGGTGAGTATATCTTTGAGATTCTTGCAATCTGTGTCTCCTCCATCTGGATTGTTTGAAGTTTTTTTGCAGTAAGCACACATTGTGCATAATCTTCGGTACAAACGTCTACGAGATTCTTTTTATACATCTCGCACATAATGGGTGACTTGTTTTTCACATTTTTGTTGGCCATTGTCCACCATCCTTTTTGCTATTTCAAAATCAAATAACTAATTTAACCTTACCATTAAAAGTATAAGAAAGACAAATTATTTTTTTTAATAGTGCAAGATTAATAATTTGATGATATAATTGATAAATCATTATGTTAAAAAAAGAAACATTATTTAGAATCTTTGCAGTTATAAATATTCTTTTTTTTGGAATATTCGGTTATTTTTTGAGAATTAATTTATTAGTAAATCACGAAGATGCAAATAAATGGATTATTTTAACTGGTTGGATGGTGGTGCTTGCAGTATCAATAGTTTATTTGTGGCTACTGGCTAGAAGTCGAAGATGGTCTCTTGGGGTTATTAGTGCTGGTATGATTTTATTACTAATAATTGTTGGAGTACGCATTGAATCTTTTTTAACTTTTTTGATTTCTCTTTTATTTTTTTGGTGGGCTACATGGGTAGTAGATAGAGAGGTTCAGCCAAGGATTAAGGTTTTTTTATGGCCAATCTTAAAAGTTGGTTTGCCCTCGGTCTTTACAGCTTTGAGCTTGATAGTTGCAGTTGTTTTCTACTTTGGCCCTGGTGCGCAGGCGGGCGTAAAAGGGCAATTGAGGGTGCCTGATGGATTATTGCGAGCGATTGAGGGGCCAGTTGGTGGCGTTATCCAACAACAAGTTGGTGCAACTAGTGGGTTTAAATTTAATTTTGAGATGACTATTGATGATTTAATTATTGCTTCGGCGGAGCAACACTCGGGAACGAGCCTTCAGGAATTAAATCAAAATCCTGCCATCAAGAAACAATTTGACGTTCAATTAGCCAAAGGCAGAGAAGAACTCGCTAGTCAGTTTGGATATAGTGGTAAAATAAATGGGCAAGACAAAGTTATTGATGTTGTCTCGAATTTAATGGCTCAGCGAATTGAAAATTTTCTTGGGCCTTACTCTGAATATATGCCAGCAGTTTATTCGGGAGGTGTTTTCTTAATTTTGAAAGGTTTTGGATTTATTTTTGTTTGGTTGACGGTGCTAATAAGCTGGTTGATTTTTAAGCTATTATTTGCTATAAAAGTAATTACTATCAAAACAGAACCAGCGACGAAGGAAATAATAGAATAAGGTGAGAAGCAGGACATTTAAGAATAATTAACGCGTAAATCGCAGTATAATATAACTCGCTCAATTAGGGGATTGATTTAGATTTTTCTAATTTGGGTGCATAAATTTAAAATGGCACAAGATTATTATGAAATTTTAGGAGTTCAAAAAGGTGCCTCTGACGAGGAAATTAAGCGTGCGTATCGGCGCTTGGCTCATCAGTATCATCCTGATAAGCAAGGTGGAGACGAGAAAAAGTTTAAAGAAATTAATCAGGCTTATCAGGCTTTGGGCGATGCGCAAAGGAGAAGCCAGTATGATCAATTTGGAGAAAACTATGAACAAATGCGCGGGGCTGGCGGGCAAGGGGCTGGAGGCCATGAAGATTTTTCGTCATTTGGCGATGTTTTTGAGTTTTTCCGTCAGAGTGGTGGAGCCAGAACCGGCCAACAGGGTGGGGCAGAAGAATTTGATTTAGGTGATTTATTCGGAGGTATATTCGGCGGTGGAAGAGGGCAGGGTGGCACACGAAGAGGTAAAGACATTGATATTGACGTGGAATTAAACTTGGAAGAAGTGGCGGTTGGAGTCAAAAAAGAATTTACGATGAGAAAAGTTGTTAAGTGCACGGAGTGTAATGGTTCTGGGGCGCAAAAAAACACAGATTTAAAAACCTGTAGTGGTTGTAAGGGGCAGGGTAAGGTAAGGCAGTCTCGAGGTAGTGGTTTTTTATCTTTTTCTCAAGTAATTGTTTGCCCTGAATGCCATGGCGTGGGGAAGAAGCCAGAAAAATCATGTACTAAATGTGGCGGGAGTGGGGTAAATAAAGAATTAGTTAATTTATCAATAGATATACCGTCGGGGATTGATAATGGCGAAACTTTAAAAATGACTGGTCAAGGTGAAGCGGTTACTCGTGGTGGTCAGGCGGGAGATTTATATATTAATGTCCATGTAAAGCCACACAAAAATTTCACTAGACATGGAGTAGATTTGTATAGAGAAGAAGTTATTTCATTTACCCAGGCAGGTCTAGGTGATAAAATAGATGTACCTACTTTGGATGGTACAGTTAAGCTAGAAATTCCAGCAGGCGTGCAATCGGGCACATTAATATCATTAAAAGGTAAGGGGATAACTCGGGGTAGTAAAAAAGGTAATATTCTTGTTAAGATAAAGATACATACTCCGACACGTCTTTCAAAAAAAGCGAAAGCTTTGCTTGAAGAATTAGGCAGGGAAATTTAACAAGCATGTTAATAACAATTTCGTCGTTGTTTAAATCAGCTACCGCTCAATCGTTAACTGGGTTTGTAACTAGTTGGGATATTTTGTCATTGCTTATATTCGTTGGACTAGCAATCGGTGCTGGTTATTTTTTTGGGAAAAATAGGATTAACTTGATTTTAATTAGCGGATATTTCTCCTTTTTAATATTAAAAATCGTTCCTTGGGAGAGACTTTCTTTTATTGGCATCACCAAGCAACCTGACTCGACTGTCTCAATTTTTATTTTTTTTGCAATTATAGTTTTATTATTTTTAGCCTTGCCTCAATCTTTTTTTGGACTAAGGTCATCTAAAAAGGGAAAAGTTAAATTTTGGCAGCTATGGATTCATAGTATTTTGGTCTCTGGTTTTTTGGTGAGTGTGGTGTTCTCGTTTATGCCTGTTAAGGTTATTAATGATTTTTCGCCATTAGCCAAACAAATCTTTGTAGGCCAAGATAAACAGTTTTTGTGGTTGATTTTACCCTTAATTGGTGCTACTATATTTCGACATCGTAAATATACGGTATCTGATTAGAATTTCGCGCCGGTAGCTCAGTCGGTAGAGCAGCTCCCTTTTAAGGAGACGGTCGAGGGTTCGATTCCCCCCCGGCGCACCAATATCAAACTTTCAGATTTTTCCCCGATTAATTCGGCGGCACAACGCGCCGCCTCATACGGCAAAATGGGGTTTCCGCGCGCGAAGCGCGATAATCAGTCAGCGTTCCGTTCAAAAAATGTTCGAGCGGAGCCGCGGGGCGGGTCAGTTTCGTTCAAAGTAGGTTCGCGCGAAGTGTATAATTACAGCACCAAATTGGACTTCGTGATTTTTTGATAGTCAGATCGTGGGCGGTCAAAACGG
>PFDW01000072.1:0-3784 GCA_002793835.1 Candidatus Portnoybacteria bacterium CG10_big_fil_rev_8_21_14_0_10_36_7
TGGTGGCATTTAAGAGACTATTATCAAAACTCAACTTCTGAAGCAATGGGGGAGCAATTTGTAAGGGGGCATAAGGCCAGTGATTTTCCAGAGAATGGCGTAATAGCGGTCGGATATTTCCCAAAGTCGATGGTGCTACTTAACTATTATTTTGATAGAAATTTTATCTACTTCAATCCAGATACAATAAAAAAAATAGCACAAGAAAAGAAAATACAATCTGTTTTTGGGGAATACGAAATTATAGGAGTTGCTGGATACTCTGACAAAATTACCAATTTGATAAATAGTGAAACAAATAATAAGATAATTAATTATTAAAGTGAAAGTTAGTGTCGTAATACCTGCTTATAATGCAGAGAGGACAATTGATCGGTGCTTGCAATCTGTAGTCACGCAACAAAAAATCGACGATTGTGAATATGAAATTGTTGTTGTGGACGATGCGTCTACAGATGGCACAAAAAAGAAGATAAAAAAATATCCAGTTAGGTTAATTGACTTGGTGTATAATTTAGGTCCAGCAGCCGCACGAAATCGAGGGGTTAAAGAAACGAAAGGAGATATTGTTGTCTTCATTGATGCTGATATTGAGATTAAAGATAGAGACGCATTAGCCAAGATTAATGAATTATTCGTCAAGAGATTAGACATTTTTGGTGTTATAATGATTAAGGACAAAAAGGCTCTAAATAAGGGATTGACTCCAAAATACTGGGCATTGTATAAATATTATTTATGGAATTTACCTGGGGATTTTCAGAGCTCATTTACTACTGAAAGGTCAGCGGTGCGAAGGGAGGTTTTTAATAAGGTGGGGTATTTCAATGAAAAATACAAAAAGGCTGATGTCGAAGACTTTGAATTCGGATATCGATTGGATAAATTTGATCTTAAGGTATTAATCGCTAGGGATATTAAAGTCCTCCATCATTTTGAAACATTTGTCCAATCAATAAAAAAAATAATTAAACGAAGTTGGCAGTGGATTAGATTATTTATTCGTAGAAAAAAGTTTGATCCAGTATATTCCTCAAGAGAGCGTGGTGTCAAAACTTTAATTGCGTCAACATTACCAGTTTTTGTTATTCTTTCTGTATTTCAGCATGGAGCTATCTATTTATTGGTCTTAGCACTTTCGATATATCTATTTTATAGCGTAGGATTTTACTTTTTTTTGCTTAAAGAGCGTCAAGTATTATGGATATTGCCATTCTTGCTATTGGATATATTATTTTGTACATTAACTGTAGTAGGAGCAGGAGCTTCAGTAATTAATTATTTAGTAACCAAAAATGAATAAATATCTTATAGGGCTTAGGGGATTAGTATCTCGTAAGCCAAAGTATATAATTTTGTATGTAACGGCACGATGTAATGCACGTTGTAAGATGTGTTTTTATTGGAAAGAAATAAATAATGCAAGTAATCAGACAGAGCTGACGCTTGATGAAATAGATAAAATATCGCATTCATTTGGTATGCTTCAGTATGTCACACTAACAGGAGGAGAACCTAGTTTAAGGAATGACTTACCGAATATTACTCGAATCTTTGATGAAAATAACCAGGTACAATTCGTGAGTATACCGACTAATTCTATACAAGTTGATAATATTCAGGCTACTGTTGAGGAGATCTTAAAAAGTACTAAGCATCCTCGGCTTAAGCTTTGTCTGTCTATGGATGGGCTCGGTAGTGATCATGATAATATTCGAGGAGTTATAGGTTGTTTCGATAAAGTATTACAAAATTATAGTAACTTAGTTAAGCTTAAAAAAAATGTTAAAGATTTTGACATTATGATAAATATGACTGTTTCATCATACAATGTTGATAAAGTTGAGGAGGTGATGAATTTTGTTAGACAAAATATGCCTGAAGCTAATTTTGATTTTGGTTGGGCAAGGGGAGACGTACGTGATAAGGCAAGTAGAAATGTAGTAGCTGCTGATTACGAACGTGTTTCGAGAATTGTGAACAGTCGAGAAGAAAACTATAGCTCTGGGTTCGAATTTTCAAAGATTATGGCAACAAATAAATTAGTTATGCGAGATTTGATAGTTCATAACTTGAAAGGGGAGAAAAGATTTTACTCATGTTCTGCCGGCCGGGATATGGTTATCATTTCGGAAAATGGTGAGGTGAGGCCGTGTGAGATGCTAGACGTGGCTTTCGGTAATTTAAGAGATGCTAATTGTGATATTAATAAAATTTTGAGTACAGAATTAGCAAAAAAGACTTTAAAATATATTAAAGATAAAAAATGTACTTGTACATTTGAAAACGCTTTGCAGTGTAGCTTGGCTTACAATCCATCTTCGTGGCCGCTGATAATAAGAAAAATGATTAGCAGAAGATAAAGGTATTTATTTTGCGCTGACTTAACGCTTGGTAGGAGGTTTTAAAGTCCAGCAGTATAAGCCTACGATAGCCATTATCAAGTATGTCATCAGAATTATCCCAGAAAAAGCTATTGTTGATTCTTTAGAGATTGAATAATAGCTAAATAAGGTAATTAATATCAAATCCCTGGTACCAAGCCCTAAATATGAAATAGGTAGCATTGACAATACGCCTGCGATTGTTACGCTAATTGCAAGAAATAAAAACGGTATAATAATGCCCAAGCTTTGAGCAAATATGTACATTTGAAAATAATATATAAGCCATGCAACCCCGGTCATAGCAAACGCATTGATATATTGTCGTCGTTTCAAATTATCTAAGTCCTTAATAAAATCTAAAATATTTTTATGCCATACTTCGGAATATTTTATTGGGGCAAACGCATTAAACACTTTTTTAAAATATCCGCTGGTGATCACTTTTTTCTTGTAAATGATAGCAGATGTTATTATTATTATAATTAAAACTGCAACGTATGGTATTTCGGGGTAAAAAAAACTGCCAAAAAAAAGCATGCCGAGCCCAGCAAAAAAAATTAGGAAAATAACATCAAATAATCGATCTAAAATTACGCTAAAGGATGATTGTCCATAGGAGTAGCCATCATTTTTAAGATAAATTGATTTTGATAGCTCTCCGATGCGACCTGGCGTGATGGTCCCAGCAAGATGACTAGCACAATACATCACAAATGAGTCTTTCGTGCTGTAGTAAATTTTTTGTGTTTTTTTTATGTAGTTCCATCTAACTGCCTTTGCAAAAGCTGATAATATTGTAAGTGCCAAGCCAATAAATAAATAAAATTTGTTTGCATTTTTGTAAGTTTTAGCAATCATTATAAAATCTAGCCTACTCAGGATAATTATTACGATAATGACGCCTATAAATTTAATTAATTTTTTTCCAATCATGTTTGAGTTTTTTTCCCAAGAATTCTGAATAAGATTCTTACGCCTTCTAGCAAAACTTTAATAAATTCGATAGAATTAATGTGTTTTATTTTACGCCAGATAAGAGATGGTCTAAAATAAAATTCTCTAAAACCTCTTTTTTGCCAGTAGATTAATTTATCAGCAGGAACATTCCTTTGCACCAAAATAGGGGGGGCGTTAGTCAATGGCGCGAACTCTTCCCATTTGGTGTTTTTAGATATAAAGCCCTCATTTATTGCAACGTCATATAAGGCCGTTCCTGGATAAGGTGACGTTATAAAAAAAGTTGCGTTATCTAACGGGAGACTTTTTGCATATGCGATAGTCTCTTTGATAGTTTCTTCTGTTTCGCCAATATTACCTAGCATGAAGCTTGAATGCGTGATAAGTTCGTTTCTTGAAACTATATTAACTGCATTGCGTCCCATCTCAAGGGTGGCGTT
>PFDW01000072.1:3822-16361 GCA_002793835.1 Candidatus Portnoybacteria bacterium CG10_big_fil_rev_8_21_14_0_10_36_7
ACTCTAAGCCGAATGATATTTGTTTGCAACCAGCCAGTTTCATTTTAACAACTAATGATTCTGACAATGTATTGGCTCGAGACATAGCAAGCCAAGCAAGATTAATTTTTTTTGATATAATTAAGTCACAAATTTCCGCAGCTCTTTTTTGATTTAATGTGAATGTGTCATCCCAAACATTCAGCTCTCGAAATTTATATTTAGTAATGCATTCTTCAATTTCTGTTATGACATTATTAGTCGAGCGGAATCTAACGTTACGGCCCCACATCTTTTGCGAAATACAGTGAGCGCAAAAAAAAGCGCAACCTCTCGATGTTAATATCGCCCCAGCTCTTCCTTTAGCGACTCTCTTCGTAACAGCAGGATAATAAAGGTCTAAGTCAAATAAATCGCGAGCTGGGAATGGAATCATATCTAAGTTAGCTATTAAAGGTCTAGCTTGATTAGCAATTATTTTATTCTCTCTCTTGTAGAATAACCCTTTAATTTCTGAAAAATTATTGGGTTTTTTGAGTATGGCGTCCACTAATTCGTAAAAAGTAATCTCACCTTCGCCGGCGACTAAAAAATCTATATAGGGATTTTGTATCGTTTCCTTCGGGAATACCGTAGGATGGATCCCCCCAACGACAGTGATGATTTTATTATCTATTTCAGTTTTGATGATCTGTGTTATTTTAAGTACATGATTCATCGTTGGGGTTGGGCAAGTTATACCAACTAAGTCTGGGTTTTTAGCACATACAATTTGTTTTATTTGATCATAGCCGAGACCCCTAACTTCGGCATCTAAAATAACGATTTCACATTTGATTCGCTCCCTTAAATATGCAGCTAGGTATGCCAAATTCAGAGGCATAGAGTGGCCTCCCGACTCTTTTATTCCCTCAAAATTAGTATATGGGGGATTAATTAGTAAAATTTTCATAAATTTAGGCAAATTTTTTCAGCCCTTCTTTTTTAGTATTTTTAAAAATTAATGCTATGCCCATTTTTGCTTGTCGAATTATGTGAGTTAAGTTTTTCGTGCGGAGTATTCTTTTAATTATAAAATTAGGGCGTAAATAAAATTTTCTGTCTGCCAGTTTAACAAAATTGTCAATTTCTGTTTCGCTTAATTTTTCTTTTGTTAGAGAGGGCGCTCCATTTGTTTCAATGCCTGCTAGGTATCTTTCCCAGTAATCTCGTCTGATTTGATTAGTCTTAACGCCATATTCAAATAAATCGCTGCCTGGAATTAAAATCGTCTTGCTAAAGATTGCAAAAGAAGGCTGCATTTTTAGTGATAAATTTATAGTTTTATTTATGGTGTCTGGCGTTTCATTTGGTGCCCCAATCATAAAATATCCATAAACCTCTATGCCAACTTTTTTGCAAATTTCTGCGCATTTGATAGATTGTTCAACTCTTATTCCCTTTTTTAAAGTATTAAGTACATTATTATCACCTGACTCAAAGCCAAATCTAATTCTGTAGCAACCAGATTTTTTCATAGCCAATAGTACATCCTCATCAACCATGTCGACTCTTTCGCGACACTCCCAGGCAATATTTAATTTTTTGATTTCTTTACACAATTGTAGGGCCCATACCTTGTCAATAATGATATTATCATCAAAAAACATAAATTCTTTGATGCCATGAATATCTCTTATCGCCTTAATTTCTAGAGCTATGTTTATTGGAGAACGGCGTCTCCAATTTCGACCCATTCGATTTTGCCGGTCACAAAATACACAATTAAATGGACATCCACGCGTCGCTATTATTGTAGCAAAATGTTTTTTTTGAGAAAATACATCAAAATATTTTTTTATTGGCAGTAGGTGCCTTGCTGGATATGGCAATGTGTCAAGGTCGTTAATAAGTGGACGCAAACCATTGACAATTACGGCCTCATCTTTTTTAAATGCTAGGCCTAAAATTTTTTCATAGGGAATGTTTTTTTTACCATCAATTTTTTCCAATAATTCAATAATGGTCTTTTCGCCTTCACCAAGTACTCCGAAATCAAATTCGCCTAATTTTAAGGAAGAATGAGGCATTGAGGTAACGTTAGGCCCACCTAATATAGTAATTATTTTTTTATCAATATTTTTAACTTGTGTAGCAATTTCTTTTGCCAGTATATAGCTCCATGTCATCGCATAAAAGCCAACTATTTGTGGTTTGAGTTCGTAGCATGTATCTTGTATCTTGTCTCTATAGTTTGTTTCAGTATCGCAGTCTATGATGGTAACTTGGTAGTCATTTTTTTCTAATATCGCCGCAATATATGCCAAACCAAGAGGCGGGTAAATACCACGTTGTTCTTCGAGCTCTTTTTCATATTGACCCGTAGTTGCTTGCCGCAAACTCGGATTAATTAGTAGTATCCTCATTCCTTTTATCTTTTTCTTGTAAAGCTTATTTGGTCAGCTAATAATCCAAAAAAAACAATCTGAAAACCAACTATAATTAGTACTGATATTGTGGCATCGCCGAAAAAAGTCTCTCCATATGAGGATATGTATACAAACATCGCTATCCCTGTAATTATTAATGTTAACCCCGTATATACAAAGAATCTTAGTGGTTTAAAATGAATATACATGCGAAACATTGTTGGCAATACTATGCTAGGATATTTTAATCTCATTCTAATAAATGATTTGCCTGTTTGTCGTTGATGGAAAGTTGTTGATACTTCCATTATGCGCATATGTTTGCCCCATGAATCAATGATCAGTTGTTGTGTCTCATTGTAGTTTTTTATAATGTTGAAACTTTTTAAGTATCTTTTGTGGAAAGCCATTAATCCTGTTGTGGCGTCGGTTATTTTCATTCCTACAATTTTTGAAACGAGCCAGGCAAAAAATTTATTACCAATCTTTCTATAGATTGGCATTTTGTATTGGAGGCCACCCATTAAACGTGAACCAAAAACGCAATCTGCCCTATCATTCAAGATTGGTCTCACAACTGTTTCGATATCCTTGGGGTCATTTTGTAGATCTGCGTCAATTTTAACTGCGATGTCAGCTCCAATTTCTAGGGCGCTCTCCATGCCAGTTCTGGTAGCTGCTCCTAGCCCTTTATTTTGTGGGTGGCTGACAACTTTTCTGATGTTAGCTGCCTTGGCTATCGTTGCTGTGTCGTCTTTAGATCCGTCATCTATAACAATTATATCCACCACATAATCTTTTTGGTTTTTCCCTTGATAGTTCGTTTTAATTATTTTTATGACCTGGTCAATGGTTTTACATTCATTATACGCAGGTATAAATACCACAACGTAAGGTAGGCTAAATCTTTCCATATATTTTTTTAATTAATTTATTAGTTTTATCCGCAATTATATCTAAATCCTTTTTAGTCAAATCAGGATACATCGGTAGAGTAATAATTGAGGAACTTAATCTCTCAGTATTGGGAAGTTTATTTTTTTGGAATTTTTTAAATAGTTTTTGCTTGTGTACGGGTGGAGAGAAATGAACCGATGCACCAACACCTTCTCGGTTAAGCGAGGCTACTAATTCATCGCGAATCTCTTGCTTAACCTTGATTGTATACATTTGATAAACATGTGATGAATTAGACCCAGTGGTGGGTGTTTCAAGTAACGACGCATCAAGTCTTTTGGTTAAATATTCTGAGTGTTTGACTCGCAATTCATTAAGTTTATTAATTTTTTTCAGTTGTTCTATACCAATGCCAGCTAGAATCCCACTCATTCTTAAGTTCCATCCTGGCATAATTGCGTCTCTTTGCCAAATAAATTTTTTATTTTGTGTTTTGTCTATTCCATGTGAAATCAGCACTTTTATTTTGTGAATTAGCGCTGCATCGTTTGATGTTATCATACCCCCTTCACCAGTTGTCATATTCTTAGTGGGGAAGAAAGAAAAACAACCAGTACCGAATGAGCCAGTTTTTTTATTTCTAAAAGTCGCGCCAATTGCTTCTGCTGAGTCTTCAATTAAAGCTAATTTATATTTATTAGCTAGATTTGTGATGCCGTCCATTTGACAGCTTTGCCCAGCAAAGTGAACGGGGATTATGGCTTCGGTTCGAGAATTAATTAATGGCTTTATATGTTTAATAGAAGTATTCCCAGTTAAGTAATCTATATCAGCAAATACTGGTACAGCGCCAGCTGTGATAACAGCGTTCGCTGTGGCCACAAATGTAAAGCTAGGTATGATAACCTCTCCGGTAATATTTTGCGCTTTAAGGCTAGCAAATAATGCGGAGGCACATGAATTAATTGTAAGTGCGTATTTAACGCCGATATATCTAGCAAATGATTCTTCGAACTCTTCGTTGAATGGTCCATGTGTAAGCCAGCTACTTTTAAGAACCTCTTTTATTTTTTTAAATTCTTTTTGATTGATCGATGGTTTGCACAGTGGTATTTTTTTAGTCATTTTGATTGATATAATTAATATATTCCTTTATTCCTTCTTCTAGAGAATATTTTGGATCATAGCCTAATATTGTTTTGGCTTTATTAATGTTTAATGCGCCACGTTTAGGCCTGGTATTGTCAGCTGGGATGACCCTAGATTTCAATTTGGGGTAATATGTTTTTAGGATCTCAGCCAAATTTTTTAATGATCTTGCTTCACCGCGCGTTATATTAAAAATTTCATTTTTTGCTTTATTAGAAAGAATCGCCAGTACGAACCCTTCTGCGACGTCATCAATATAAGAAAAATCTAAAAAATTTTCGCCACCTCCTTCAAGGATTATTTCTTTATCGTTTATCGCATTCTCTATAAATATTTGACAAACGCGTTTGTTGCAATCAGTTGGACCATAAACAGCTGATGGTCTAATAATCGTATAATCAATTCCAAAGCGCGTCCCAAATCCTTTTATTATATTTTCTCCTGCTAGTTTAGTTCCGCCGTAAACATCTATTGGATTGGTGGGATGGTTTTCATCGGCTGGACTATATTTAAAGTTACCATAAACAAAACTGGATGATGCGTATACTAATCGTTTTACAAAATTTACTGTTCCTATGGATTTAATAATATTCACTAGGCCATTAAAATTGATATCAAGTGCTTCGGAGGAAAATTTATTTGATACATTTGCTAATGGTATTTGCGCAAGATGAACTATTGTGTCTGGCTGATATTCCAATAATGCCGACATGAGTAATTTATTGTTACGAACATCATTATTAATGAAAACAGCGCTGTCTCCTATTGTACCTAATCTTTTTTTGAGACTTTTTATATATTTCGCCCTGCCTGTCTCTATAAAATTAAAGTATCGATCATAAACGAATACATTATGTCCAAGGTCAATTAACTTTAGTGTAATTTTTGAGCCAATAAATCCTGCTCCTCCGACTATCATGATTTTTCTTGCACTAGTATTTTTTTTGATGTGTGTGCGTGATGTAGCCATGAATATTTTTTCCTAGATTATACTTTGCTATGAGTTTTAGTACTGAATTTTTGTTTCCAAGTATTTTTAAGAATACTTTTAGCGCCATCGATTGAATTTTTTAGCTCACCTTTGTTAAGTTTTCTTAATCGTCTTAAGATATATTTTGGTCGGAAATAAAATCGACGATAAGCTTTGTCTAAATAAGTTTTTAATTCATCAGTGGGAATAGATGTTGCATTCATCATACAGTCGTCATAACGAATAGCATCCATACTGTTGTTCAATATCCAGTTATTAAGTTCAGCCTCCATTCTCAGTTCTGTGCCAGGAAATGGAGTGGTGAATCCAAAGTAAGCATAGTCTGTATCCAATTCGATTGCGAAATTTATCGTTTGTTCAATTGTCTCTTTTGTATCATGCGGGTTGCCAATCATGAAATTAGTGACTACTTGTAGGCCCGCTTTTTTAGCTGTTGAGACTGCAGTTCTTATTTGTGCTAAGGTCAAATTCTTTTTTAGTTTTTTAAGTATCTCATCATTTCCTGATTCTACACCAAAAGTTACTGCGCAGCAGCCTGCCTTTTTCATTTTTTTATAAAGTGTTTCACTGACATTGTTTGCACGGCTATTACATGTCCAAATTAAGTCGTATTTCTTTTCAATCATTATATCGCAGAATCTTTCTAAATTTTTGTCTAATGTCAGTTCAGTGTCTTTAAAGGAAATTTCTTTTACGTCATAGTCTTTAATGAGTTGTTCTATTTCTTGTATCGTTCTTTCGGCTGATTGGCATCGAAAGTTTGCTCCAAACATTATTGGATTGGCACAAAAAATACAGCGGAAAGGGCAACCTCTGCTTCGGACCATGCTAATAAAAGGAGTTCTTTTTGCATAAGGACTTTTATATTTATCTATCTGAAGCAATGAATACATAGGCATAGGTAGACTATCTAAGTCCTTTATAAGTCCTCTACGCTTATTTATTACAATTTTTTCTCCTTGTCTGAAAGCTAATCCATCGATTTTGTTAATATCCTGACCTTTGTCTAGCGCCTCAAGAAGCATAGTCGCCGTAATTTCACCTTCACCAATCACTGCAATATCAATAGCTTTGCAACTTAACGCATGCTCAGTGGCTACGGTTGGGTGAATGCCGCCTATAATAATTGTAATGTTAGGGTTATTCTTTTTAAGGCCCTCAGCAATCTTAAAAGCCTGTGAAATGCTAACAGACATTGAAGAAATCCCAACAATTTGGCTTTTGTTTTCTATAACTTTTTTTACTATTTCACTAGTGCTTAAATTGTCGATTGAAGCATCAATTAGATTAATATTATATCCCTGCTTTGATAAATATGTGCCTAGTGCCAATAAGCCCATCGGCGGATATTTAAAGGATGTTATGGCTTTTTCTCCCGTTGATGGCTCTATTAATACGACATTTTTATTTTTAAATGACATATGAGTTTTTTATATAATTAAATTAGTTTACCAAGTTTTTTTTAAATTAGCAATTATAGGTGCTAATTTTTCTTGATGTTCTGGGTCTTTTCTGGTACTGTATTATATAATATCTGTAAACAATTATTTTGTGCGATCTAGTTTCTAGGGTCATTAATATAATATGAAAAGTAATAAAAGAATCTTATTAATAAGGCCATATTTTGAAATGCTGCGTCATGAATTGGTTTTTTTACCTTTTGAGCCTTTGGGCCTTCAATATATCCAGTCGATTCTGCTAAAGAGAGGTCATGAAGTTGAATTATATGATTGTCTGGCTAAATATCCAAGAAATGTCAGGCCTATTCATAATAAGGGGTTGTTTCATTGTGGGAGCGAGGAAAAAAAATTGCGACAGCAATAAATAATTTCAATCCAGATATCATTGGAATTTCGGGTATGTTTTTTGCTCAATCAGGGCCTTTCAACCGTATTGCTATTTTAGCAAAAAAAAATATACCGGATGTGGTGGTCATTGGGGGCGGTGCTTACCCTTCATCATATCAAAAACAAACATTAATTGATAACGAAAGTATAGATGCCATAGTCATTGGCGAGGGCGAGCTTACAATGGCTAAGTTAATAGATAATATTAATGATATGAAATCTGTTCAAGGCATTTGGTATAGAGACAAAGAGTCACACGAAGTTTTATTTACTGGTATGCAAGCACCTATCGATAATCTAAATAATATTCCATATCCTCACAGGGATTTGAATAATATATATAATTATTCTAAGCCAGTTGGTTATAATTATTCGGAAAGATTTGAATTAAAGAGATTCATCAAAAGTTCAATAATGTATGGGTCACTATCAATGCCGATAGTTAGAAATATTTTTGCGAAGTTATTTAATTTTCGTCATAGAAATAAAAAAAAGGCTTTATTCATGCCCTATGGGTTTATTGTTACCAGCCGTAGTTGCCCGAATCGATGCACTTTTTGTGCTATCCACAAGGTATGGGGAACTTTTTATCGTATGAGGTCAGCACAAAATATATTGGATGAAATTGATTTATTAGTTAAGGCTGGCGTTAAAGAGATTGTCATTGTAGATGATAATTTCACGGTATCTAAATCTAGAACAATTAAAATCTGTAAGGAGGTAATTAGTCGTGGTTATAAGATACGTTTCTTAACTCCTAGTGGAGTTTTCCTGCCTTCATTGGACAGAGAGGTTCTAGAATACATGTATAAGGCTGGCTTTCGTGAATTAAACTTTGGGATTGAAAATGGTAACCAACAATTTTTAAGAAAGAACATTAAAAAAGAGATTGACTTAAATCAAGCAAAAAGTGTTATTGCCATAGCCAAAGAGATAGGTTTCGTAACTGGTGCGTTTTTTATTTTTGGCTATCCAGGGGAGACAAAGCAAACTATGATTGATACTCTTAGGTTCGCGTTTGAATCTAAGCTTCATTCAGCTCGGTTCTATATCTATCAGCCATTTCCTTCAACTGAAGCCTTTCAATTGGCGGTAGACATGAATGCAATTGATAAGGATTTTGATCTTTCGAAATTAAAAGTCATGACTGATAAGGTCCAAATCGAAACAAAGGACTTTAGCAAAGAGGATGTAAGGTCTATATATAATTTAGCTTATGATATTCTAAATAAGAAGAATTATCCCGAAGTAAAGAATAACTTGGCTCAATTATTAAGTTGGGAAATTGTATAAATAAAATAAAATGAATATTTGTTATTTAGCGGATAATTTCAGCCGTAGATATGGAAACGGTCGTATGGCCATAAAGATTTTTGAGACATCTCAAAAGAACATTGCTAATTTAAAGGCGACTTTTTTAGTAACTAAATCATCAAACTTTGCTGGAGAATTACCAATTTTATATACTAATAAATATAAATTGGTAGCTAATTTTTTTAAGATACGTTCGTTTGCTAAAAATGGTAACATTGTACACGCCATAGACAGTTTCCCGTTCGGCGTAATTGGTGCCTTGGCTTGTATAGGTACCGATACAAAATTAGTCATAACTGGGATAGGTAGTGGGGCTATACAGATGTTTGATCATTATCTATATAAGTACTTATTAAGATGGGCTTATAGAAGGGCAACAGTCGTTACGGCTATCAGTCATTATATTGCATCGGAAATTAAAAAAAATGTACCGGAGTTAGATGTCATTGTAATTAACCCCGGTATAGATTTTGATGAAATGAAAAAAGTTGATATTTCTAGACAATTACCCGAAGAGGTTGTCTTTAAAAAACCATTTATTTTGACTGTAGGTATGATAAAGAGAAGAAAGGGATACCATGTAGCAATTCCAGCCTTCGCCGAGGTGTTGAAAAAATTTCCAGACTTGAAGTATGTTATAGTTGGTTATCCATCGGAGAAAGCCGACGAAGACTACAAGATGGAACTTAAAAAATTAGCTATTGATCTTGGAGTGGCTGACAGAGTATTTTTTCTTGGGTTTATTGATGATAGAAGTGACCTATATGCGATCTATCGAAATGCTGAATTATTTTGTCTCTTGCCACAAGATATTGGTAAAGATGTTGAAGGCTTTGGGTTAGTTTTTTTAGAAGCAGCTGTCAACGGGCTACCTGTTGTGGCTGGTAGTGGTAGTGGCGCGGATGATGCTGTCTTGGATGGAGAAAATGGTTACTTAGTCAGTTCTAGTGATGTAATGATGGTTAGCCAAGCAATTATTAAAATATTAGATAATAAAGAATTAAGAAATAATTTTAAAATATCGTCACAGCAATTTGCTTTGAGAATGAATTGGGATACAATAGGGTTAAAATATATTGATATATATAATAAAATTATCAAAACATCATGACTTATTATTCAGAAAAAAAATACGCTAAAAAAGATGACTTGTGGTTTGAACGATTTTGTTTCAATCGTTGGTTTGAGCACGTGAGTGCACCAATTTTAGATATAGGATGTGCTACTGGTAATTTTGTTGCAGTAAATCCAGGCATTATCGAAGGAATTGATATTGATAAAGATAGTTTAAAAATTGCGATGGAGAGAGGTCTAAATGCGAGATATCTAGATGCTGAGAAAATGAATAATTTATCGTCTAATCATTATAATGGTATTTTTGCAAAGCAAGTCATTGAACATTTAGACAATCCGTTAGAATTTATGAAACAAATTCACAGAGTCTTAAAACCAGGAGGTAGGGCCGTGTTGTTAACTCCAAACTGTCCATGGGCACTTCGAAAATTCTTCTGGGATGATTACACTCATAAACAACCATTTACGCTAAAGAGTTTGAAGACGATATCTCAAGATTCAGGATTTTCAAAATTAAAGATTAGTTATGAATATCGAAGTTTCCCTGGGTTGGGATGGTTGTTCAGGAATCTAAAGCTACACCCAGACAGAGTCGCGCAATTTCAAAATTTAATTGGTATTAAGTCTTTAGCTTTGATATTAATTGTTGAGAAATGAAGCTTATCTACTTAGCTAATGTAAGGATGCCATCGGAAAGAGCTTATGGCATACAAATTATGAAAACTTGTGAAGCTTTGGTTTCAGCAGGCGTTGATTTAGTTTTAGTCTATCCTCGTCGTAAAAATATTATTTGTGGCAATAAAAATATCTTTGAGTATTATGGCATTAATAATAAGTTTAAAATTAAAGATATCCCTTCACCCGATTTTATTAAATATGGCTTAGGAAGTTTTGGTTTTTGGTTGTCAGCTATGTTTTTTTATTTATATGTCGTTTTATTTTTATTATTTGATTACAGAAGTTATAAATTTGTGCTAACTAGAGATTTTTATGCAGCATCATTTTTGAGAGCTTTAGGGAAAAAAGTTACAGTAGAAATCCATTCATTGCCCGAAAATTTTAGTGTAGCATTTGAATATTTTGTTCGTTTAAACAATAAGATCATCGTATTAACTCAATCAATTGCTGGCAAAATGATACATTGGGGCATCATGAAAAGTAAGATTAACGTTGTCCCTGATGGGGTGGATATGGAAAAGTTTAATTTAGGAATTTCCAAGGAAGAGGCCAGAGAAAGAGTGAATTTACCGCATAACAAGAATCTTATTTTGTATAGCGGTCATTTATATAAATGGAAGGGTGTTTATAATTTGGTAGACGCGAGTGTGCTGTTGGATGATAATACTATGATTGTCTTTGTTGGTGGAACGATAAATGAAGACGTGCCGACTTTTAAAAAATATATTGAAGAAAAGAAGGCTGATAATATTTTGATATTAGGTCCAAAAGAGTATTCTGACATACCATATTATTTAGCAGCAGCTGATATCTTAGTACTACCGAACTCTCCAGAGGAGCGAAAATCTAGCCTTTATACTTCTCCACTCAAAATGTTTGAATACATGGCTTCCGATAGGCCAATTGTTGCATCTGATTTAGTTAGTCTGCGAGAAATTTTAACAGATAAATCAGCAGTATTTTTTCATGCCGATGATTCAGTAGATTTAGCTGATAAAATTAAGTATATTTTAAATAATCAGGAAATAGCGGTAAAAATAGCAGCACAAGCACAAAACGATGTAAGTAAGCATAGTTGGAGAAAACGCGCTGAAATAATATTAAATTTTATTAATGGCTGAAGATTTTTCATTTATCGAAGGCAAATTGTTATCTGGAATTATTTATCCAGAATTTTTCTGTTTGAACCAAGAAGACTTAGTTTTAAGCGTGGGATGCGGTGAAGGGCCACAAGCAATCACTTATAAAGGGCGATATAAGGAGATGATAGGTATAGATATTCAGGATGGTAGATTAAAAGTTGCCGAAAGAGCGATGCGAGCTTATGGGATCAATAATTTTAAAACAGTTTTGGGGAACGTTGAGAAAATGCCTTTTGAAAGTAATATGTTTGATAAAATTTTGGTTGTCGATCTGATTGAGCATGTTCTTAATCCTAAAAAGGTGATCCAAGAAATGCATCGAGTTATCAAGGATGACGGTCAATTAATGATTACGTTCCCAATGATGCACGACGTTTATACGAATTTTGCATCGTGGGTTGGGAAAAATATATTGAGGAGAAAAAAACATAAAAAAAGGGGGTGGGATCCAAATATTCATCACCAGCATTTTAATCCGCATGAATGGGTGAAGATGATGGAAGATGAGGGCTTTGTGTTTGTGAAATCTCGTGGGAGCACATTGTTCCCTCCTTTCCATTATATTTTTGGGTGGCCTAGATTTTGGTTCAGCAATAAGTACATACATGCAGTAGATAATTTTTTTTCAAGGTTACTATTGATTAAATACTTGGGGGAAACTTTAATATGTGTTTTTAGAAAAAATAAGGCTTATGAATAAAAAAGAAATTGGAATAGCGTTAATAGGTACAAGCAAAATTGCCCACGAGCATGCTAAGTCCCTCATTAGTATAGATGGCGTGAAATTATTGGGGGTATATAGCTCGGATTTTTATAGAGCTAAAGAGTTCTCTAGTCGTTACGGAATCAAACCTTATAAAACAATTGAAGATTTATTGAGTGACGAAGAATTAGTTGTTGTTGACATTGTGACATACCCAAATAAGCACGCATATTATGGTATCAAGGCCGCTAAAGCAGGTAAGCACGTGATAGTCGAGAAGCCTATGGACATATCGATGGCAAATGCAAGGGCGCTAATTGATGAATGTCGAAAGAGTAAAGTTTATTTAACCACAAT
>PFDW01000033.1 GCA_002793835.1 Candidatus Portnoybacteria bacterium CG10_big_fil_rev_8_21_14_0_10_36_7
TCAAGGTTTTTGATAAGAGTGGCAAGTTTGTTTTCAGTGGGAATCATGGTCAGATGATAATTTTCTGGAAAAATAAAGATTATGGTTCCGTCGAGGACATAGGTGGAATTTCAGATGAAGATTGTAAAAGTATATTTCGATTTGGTGCGGGCGATGACCATGGCTTTATAGATGGAAAAAGGATTGAAGGACTGTTCAAAAATTTAGAAGATCAAATTTTACGAAAAAAATTAACAGCACAAGATACGCAAAAAAATTATTGAAATAGAGCAATCTCTCGGAAAAGAGATAAGTATTCCTGCGCCTAAAGAGCGAGTTACAGGACGACCAGAAAGTTTTGAAAAAAATCCCATAGCACAAGAAATTTTGGAAGTAACAAAAGATTGGGCTAAATTCGGTGGCAATTTTTATGACCATATGACTGGGAAAAAATTAAAATTAGAGGGGAATCTAAAAGCCGCCTTTTTAGTAGTTAATGATATTCGAGATTGCATTGAGAGAGTTGAATATTTCGCTTGGATTGCAGAAATTGAGGCAAGCCAACCAAAAGTGGACTATGAATTTACATAGCGATGTATTGATAAAATGCATCATTGCGAAAAAGGTCCAAGATCATGTTTTCAGTGCTTTCCAGTTGTCACTATGTGACTTGGCTTGAGGTGCGATTTAATTAGGGCTTATCTTGAAGGACGATTGGCAAAAGGTGAAGATTTAAAACCTAAACTTCAAATAGTTAGATAAGGCGACCACCTTGGAATAAAAAAATCCAAAACACTTTCAAGAGCTCTCTTCTGATTTGTTATAGACTTTATTATAATTAATTTATATAATAACAACATGAATAAATCATCACTATATGGGATTATCTTAGTCGCTATCGTCGTAATTGTTGGCGGGATATTTTTATCCAAAAAAAATAATAATTCTAATCAGGCGGATACTAATGACAATGTCCCTAAGGTAGATATCCAGTCGCTTATTTTGGAATCATTTGAAAACAACGAAATAATTTTACAACTCGATTTAGGAGTCGCAACGATTAAGTCGGGGGATTCAGAAATTTCTCTAGCCAGTCCAGAAAAAAGAGTTGTGGCTATAGGTTCTACTATTAAAACTCAAGCAGATAGTGGCGCTTCACTATTTTATCCAAATGGCACAATTGCCACCTTGGGTGATAATACAGAGATTGTTGTGAGCGAATTTATTGATTTGGAAAACGCTCAAACAAGTAAGATTAAATTAATAAATGGAAATTTATGGTCGCGGGTTGAACAAGTCTTGGATAAAGAAAACACTTATGAAGTGGAAACTGCTAATGCGGTAGCTACCGTAAGAGGAACATCGTTATGGACACAGTATGTTGATAAAAAAACTAAGTTGATAGTAGATGAAGCGAGTAAAAAAGTCCTCTTTAAAACGCTTGATCCTAAGTCGGGTAAAGTTTTAGATGGTGGTACTGTTGAGGTTGGGGTGGGCGAAGCGACCGAAACAGATACCGAAAAACCACCTACATTAAAAAATCCTTTGAGTGTTAGGATGATTTTAGCAACAGAAAAGGAAGTCCCATTTTTTAAAGCCAATATTAAAAAGGATGATAATATCAAAATTATTATTAATAAAAAAGAGAATATAATTCGAATGAGCGAAGTAAAGCCCGAGGCAAAGATAGCGCCACGACTGGTAGAAATCGCTTCAATTAAAATAGAACCAAAGGTAGAGCCGGTTGAAGATAAGAAAGAAATTGTACCTGAAAAAAAAGCGCCCGTAGTAGTTACTCCGAAAGTTGTTGAGCCAGAGTTTAAGATAACATCGCTTTCACCAATGACGCTAACTAAAACTTCGTATGGATTCACAAACAGAAAGATAACAATAACTGGTGTTGGATTCACTTCGGCTACAGAAGTGATTGCAGGCAATACAATCCTTTCAGATCTAGTGGTGGTTAACGATACAACTATTACTGCCAATGTGTCAGATTCTATCCTGCCTGGGAAATATGATGTGTCTGTTAAGAAGACAGATAAAATTGCTAGGCTGATCAAGGGCTTAACTGTTTCTCAATCTAACTAGAATAAAAGCAGATGATTAAAAGAAAAAAACTGCTCACCAATATAGCAATCAGTTTGCTGGTGAGTGGTTTTTTGTCTGGGCTATTTATTGGTGGCTATTTTGCTAAGAGTCAATTTAAAGTTGCCGACAGACTTTTTTTGCCTTCTAAAACAACTGGTCAGGTGCTGATAGTGGCAATTGATAATAAAAGCATATCAAAAATAGGACAATGGCCGTGGCCAAGAAAAGTAATAGCTTTACTAATCGATAGTCTTGGTTCACTTGAGCCAAGTATTATTGGCGTAGATATAAATTTTTCTGAAGAGTCTCAGTTTGGTAAAGCTGACGATGAAGCGTTAGCTGATGCTTTGTCTAGTAATAATGTTGTTTTACCCAAAGAAGCTAGCTCTTTATCAAAAATAAAAATAGACGATAAGGTTTATTTCAGAGCCGATAATTTAATTTCACCAATAGATGTATTGGCTAAGCAGGCTATATCTTTTGGCCATGTAAATGTCTTTCCAGATAATGATGGGATTATACGGAATATACCAAACTATTTTAATTGGGATGGCCAGCGCCTAAATTCTTTCGCCACAACCTTGGTTAAAGAGTCAGGAATTATATTAAAAACTCTCCAGCCTAATGAGCCCATGCTCAAAGTTAACTTTATTGGCCCGAGTAGTGCAATCAAATATATTTCGGCTGTTGATGTTATAGATAAGAATGTGGAAGCTAGTGAGATAAAAGATAAAATTATAATTATTGGGGCCACTAGTGCAGATTTACATGATACGCAAACAACCCCAACTTCTAGGTCTCGTCCAATGCCGGGCGCAGAGATTCACGCTAACGCTATTGAAACTATAATCAGCGGAAAATATATATTCCCAGTTTCTGATACTTGGACATTGTTCGTTATATTTTTAATGTCGTTTCTAGCTCTCGCCATAGTTTTAAAAATTAGACGCTTGTCGTTACTTATTTTTTTTGCTGGTATATCATTAATATCTTATAATTTAATTAGTTTATTAGCTTTTGAATACGGAAAAATATTTAATCTAATATATCCCAACCTTGCTTTTGTATTATCATTTATCGCAAGCACTTTATTTCAATATTTTTCCGAAGGTAAAGAAAAAGATTTTTTACGCCGTTCATTCCAGCAATATTTATCTCCAAGTGTAATAGATCAAATTATTGATAACCCAGATAAGTTAAAACTCGGAGGTGATAAAAAAGATTTAACGATATTTTTTTCTGATATTCGTGGATTTACAACTTTGACTGAAGCGACTAGCGCCGAAGAATTAGTTTCTTTTTTAAATCGTTATTTCACGGCCGTTACCGAAGTAATTTTAAAAAATAAGGGGGTAGTGGACAAATTTATAGGCGATGCGGTTATGGCTTTTTGGGGTGCGCCAAATGAATTAGATAATCACGCTCTATGGGCTTGCCGAGCTTCATTGGAGATAAAAGCAAAGTTGGTTGAATTTCAAAAAGAGTGGAAAGAAAAAGGAATCAATTTTAATATCGGAATTGGCATCAACAGCGGAGAAGTAATCGTTGGCAATATGGGCTCAGACCAACGCTTTGATTACACTGTTATCGGTGATAATGTTAATGTTGCTTCACGACTAGAGGGGCTAAATAAACAATTTAGTACCAATATAATAGTAAGCCTAGCAACACTTAAAAAGCTAGCGAAATCTGCTATAAATAAAGTGGAAATTTTAGAGCCTAAAGAATGGGATAAATTTGACATTAAGATTGAGGGGAATATTCAATTTTTAGCTAGATGTTTAGGAGAAGTTATGGTTAAGGGTAAGACCAAGCCAATCTTGATATTTGAGCTGAGCTAATAATTATGCTTATAAAGCTGGACTTTTTATAAATTAATTTATATAATATTGGTATGATAACAAAATTTTACTTCAAAAATCTTTATAAACAGGACGAGCTAATGACCGAAAACTATTTAGACGAGCGAAAACTTGCTCGAATAACTAAGTTTTTTAAGCACGATGACCCAGATGCGATTAAATTGAATATTAGAATAGAGCATTTCAAGAAACACAGCGCTTACTCTATCGAAATGGAATTAAGAGCAAACAGAAACAAATTTATAGGTACAGAGGAAAGTCATAGCTTACAGAAGGGTTTAGATCTAGCGCTTGATAGAGTTGTAGCGCAAGTAAGAAAAAAATCTTCTTAAACTAGTAATATTTGACAAGGCAGTATTAACGAGTTATAATTAAATATAAATCTTAATAAAAAATCTGCTGATAAAACCAGCGGATTTTTGTTCAAAGTAAAATGCCCAATATCAGAAATATAGCAATCATCGCTCATGTTGACCATGGCAAAACCACACTTGTGGATGCTTTGTTGCGTCAATCCGAAAGTCACATAGGTAAAGATATGGACGCAAAGGATTTGATTATGGATTCGCACGAACTTGAAAGAGAGCGGGGAATCACTATTTTTTCAAAAAATGCGTCGGTAATTATTAAAGACACCAAAATTAATATCATTGATACGCCTGGACATGCCGATTTTGGAGGTGAAGTGGAGCGTGTTTTAAATATGGCTGATGGTTGCTTACTTTTGGTTGATGCCAAGGAAGGACCAATGCCTCAAACGAGGTTTGTACTTAAAAAGGCCTTGGAGATGAAACTTAAAATCATTGTTGTAATAAATAAAATTGATAAGCCGGATGCTCGGCCAGATTTTGCTATAGACAAGACATTTGATTTATTTGGTGAGCTAGGGGCGGATAACAGCGCTTTAGATTTTCCAATAGTTTATGCTGTAGCCAAACAAGGTAAGGCTGGGCTAGAAGCCGATTTATCTAAGATGGTTGATATTAACCCGATCTTTGATGCAATTTTAGAACATATACCAGCTCCATCATGTGATCCCAATAAACCATTACAAATTTTAATAGCCAATATTACGGGAAACAATTATAAGGGCAGAATTGGCATTGGAAAAATTTATAATGGACAGATTAAAACTGGGCAGGAAATTGCTCATATAAATAGAAACGGGGTCATCAAGAAATGCCGTCTTAGTGCTTTAATGACTTTCGTAGGATTGAGTTGTATAGAGGCGACAGAAATAATTGCAGGTGATATTGTGGCAGTTGCAGGAATTGCTGACATTAACATAGGCGAGACAATCGCTGATGCCAATAATCCAATAGCTTTACCACTTTTGAAGATCGAGGAGCCTACCGTGAAAATGACTTTTATGATTAATGATTCTCCCTTTGCTGGTCAAGAAGGTAAGTTTTCTACATCTCGTCAGATTCGCGAAAGATTATATAAAGAGCTAGAAACAGACATGGCGCTTAAAGTAGAAGATGGCCCTGCGACTAACAGTTGGGTGGTTTCTGGTCGTGGAGAACTGCATTTGGCAATATTTATTGAAAGAATGAGACGAGAGGGGTATGAGTTTCAAGTTTCTAGACCCCAAGTTATTTATAAAGTGGTTGATGGTAAAAAAGTGGCTCCATTTGAAAATTTGTTTGTTGAGGTGCCAGAACAGTATAATGGTGCAGTTATGCAAAAAATGGGTGAGCGCAGAGGAGAGCTCAAAGATATGAAAAATGAAAATGAGATTATATATTTAGAATTCATTGTGCCAACACGAGGTTTATTTGGCTATCGTAATGAATTTTTAACTGATACAAAAGGATTGGGTATTATGAATACAAGTTTTTTTGGTTATAAACCTGATGGTGGTCAATGGAATGAAAGAGATAACGGTTCGTTGGTCGCCTGTGAGGCCGGAAATACAAACTTATACGGTTTATTGAACGTACAAGATAGAGGCGTAATGTTTTTACAGCCTGGTATACCTGTTTATGTTGGCCAAGTTGTTGGGCAAAACTCTAGAAGTGAAGATATCAGGGTGAATGTTTGCAAGGCCAAGGAACTATCAAACATGCGTTCAAAGGGTGAAGGCTCGGATGCACATTTCAACGTTCCTAAGAATATGGGTCTTGAAGAAGCTCTGGAATATATTGGTGATGATGAATATGTAGAAATTACGCCAAAGAATATTAGAATTAGAAAAGTTTACCTAGATGAGATAGCTGCTAAGCGTGCAGCCAAAAAGAAAAATTGATAATCCCCTTGTCATAATAAAAAAATTATGATATTAATAATGAGGTTCTTTTAGTAGTAAATATCAAACCGAAAGGAGGTGAGATTGGATGGGTAATTTTCCGCAAATGTTGGAGGGCGTAGTTCATCGGATTTATCCCAATGGGTCGCACGGACCATATGCTTTAGCACTCATTCAAGGGAGTGAAATTGTCAATAAGCTGACTTTTTCGATCAAGGAATACGTATGTAAAGAGAATCGAAATCTACAGCCTGATGAAGTTGTATGTTTGAAAAAAATTCGTAAAAAGAGATACGGCTGGAGAGCAGATGAAGCATATCTGTGGACGACGGACTTAGAAAGTTCATGGATTGAGACTCTGGATTTGGTAAACCAAGTTAAACATTTTGCCTCTCTGGAAAGAATCGGAGCGGCAACAGTACACGTTGAGTTTAGAATCCTTGGCCTTGAGGTGCTAACAAGCGCTCTAAGAACAATGGATGAAGAAAAAAGACTTTTTTTCTTGATACTTTTTCTTATTTGGTACAACAACTTTGCAGAATCGGTAGAGTTGTTTGGCGATACTTATCTAAATTTTGGTAACTTGAATTTATTTATATCCCGGACGAAAGATGGCAAAGCCTTGAAAGTCTGGTATGGCATGCCCAATAAATTATTGGAAAATCATGCCGAAGGAAGTTCAACATTGATTGAAATGCATGGCCCCGCTGAAATGGTGGGCAAATATCTGGATAACATCATAGAAAAAACATCTCTGAAAGAAGTAATACTCCCAAATGGAATGAATTTATATATTCCTTTGGAGTAGCATTCAAAAGCCCTCAGAAACATGGGGGCTTTTATTATTTTGTATGACGTGGTATAATATGGTTAATTTAAGAATTAATTATAAAAATATGGATCAAAAATCGACACCAAAAGACGTTTTTTTACAACTGCTCAATATAGCAGCTTTGTATGCTAGCGTAATAAGCTTTATTACTATCTGGTGGCAGTATGCTAATACATGGTTTCCAGATAAGTTGAGCTATTATTACCAAGGTAATTTAAGCGCTATCAGGTCAGCAACTTCGGTTATTGTCGTTTTTTTTGCGTTATATATTTTTATAGCTTGGCTTATTGAAAAAGACGTCCAAAAAGAGCCAGGGAAAAGAGATATCAAAATAAGAAAATGGCTTTTATATTTAACGTTATTTATAGCAGCCATAACCATAGCCATTGATTTAAGTAGATTGATATATGAATTCTACAGCGGTTCATTAACTGTTTTATTTATAATAAAAGTATTTGTGATACTAATTGTTGCTGGTGCAGTCTTTGGTTATAATTTGTGGGACTTGCGTAGAGATAGTAACGAAAAAACAAATATACCCAAAACTTTTGCTTGGGTAACTTCAATTGTCGTAGTGTTAACAATTATTGGTGGTTTTTTCATTGTTGGTTCTCCTCAAAAACAACGACAGATTGAGTTTGATAATCAAAGAATTAATCATTTACAGATGATTCAATCGCAAATTGTGAGCTATTGGCAACAGAAGGAAATGGTTCCCACATCCTTGGCAAATTTAAGCAATGATATTTCGGGTTTTATAGCACCAGCCGACCCTGAAAACGACGCTCCTTATGAGTATAGCGTCTTGGGCGAACTAAGTTTTCAATTGTGTGCGACATTTAATCAAGTAAGCCTCAACAGCGGTATTAAAAATATGGGGATGACAATCCCTTATCAATATGGAGTCGCGGAAAATTGGGGTCATGATGCGGGTAGAGTTTGCTTTGATAGGGCCATTGATCCAGATATTTATTCTACGAATCCAAAGCTAAGTAGATAAAAGAAAATGGCGGGAAAATTTTTAAGCAGTCCAAGCGAAGAAATAAAAAATCGTCTGGATATTATTGAAGTTATAGGAGGTTATATTAAGCTTGCTAAAGCTGGGCGTAATTATCGAGCAAATTGTCCATTTCATTCCGAGAAGACGCCATCTTTCATGGTATCGCCCGATAGACAAATATTTCACTGTTTTGGTTGCGGAGAAGGAGGCGACATATTTAAGTTTGTTATGAAAATGGAGGGTTTAGAATTTGTAGACGCTCTGAAGCTTTTAGCCCAAAGAGCTGGAGTTAAACTTCAAAAAACAGATCCAAAATTAAGAAGCGAACGACAAAAATTATTAGAAATATCTGCCGACGCATCATCGTTCTTTCAAAAAAAATTAAAATCTTCTATGGGAGAAAAGATAGAAGAATATTTAAAAAAGAGAGGTGTTAAGAAAAAAACTATTGAGGATTGGCAGTTGGGTTTTGCTCCGGATTCCTTTGAGGCCTTAACGGATTATTTAGCAGAAAAAAATTATTTGCTGGCCGATATTGAAAAAACAGGGCTCATAGTTCATAAAGACGGTACGAATAATTATTTTGATAGATTCAGAAATAGGATAATGTTTCCTATAACTGATCACAACGGACAAGTCGTTGGTTTTTCTGGAAGAATTTTTGGCGAAGATAAAGATACGGCTAAATATATCAATTCACCACAAACATTAATCTATGATAAAAGTAGGATTTTGTTTGGGCTAGGTAAAGCTAAAGTTGCAATAAGGCAAGCTGGATATTGCGTAGTGGTTGAGGGCAATATGGACACTTTGATGAGTCAACAGGCGGGAATCAAAAATTGTGTAGCCTCTAGTGGCACTGCTATGACGCAGTATCAGCTAAAGATTTTAAAAAGATATACAGAGAATTTAGTTCTGGCCTTTGACATGGATATAGCTGGTGAAACCGCAACAAGGCGTGGAATCGATTCAGCGCTTAACGAAGGTTTTAATATAAAGATTGTTAGAATAAGCGAGAAAGACCCAGCTGATTTGATAAAAGACGACCCTAAGCTGTGGATTGAAGCTCTAAAGGATACAAAAAATATTATTCAGTACTATTTTGAGTCGGTTTTTGCAAAATATAACCCGGAAATAGTTGAACAAAAGAGGGAAATAGGGAAAATTTTATTACCAGTGGTTTCCCAAATAAATAACAAGGTTTTGCAAGGGCATTGGATTGGAGAATTAGCTAAAAGACTTAAGATATCCGAAAATGCGCTCAATGAAGCACTGAAGCAATTTGCTTCACTTAAGAAGGCAAATACACAGCACGCAGATGATTCTATCAGGCTTTTATCTACTGTGAGTAGATTTGGTAAGCTAGAAGAAAGACTGATTGGGCTTCTGACAATGGTGTCAGAAGGTAAAGAGCATCTAAATGAGTTTACCAAGAGCTCGTTTGCATCGGAAGAAAATGGAAAATTATTTGAACATATCAAGAAATATTGCAAAAAAGTAAAAAAAGAGATAGATTTAGCAAAGTTACATAAAGACATTCCCGAAGAGCAAATAGCTAAATATAATGAAATTATATTTCAAATAGAGGAAAATCCTCCCGACGATTTAAAAATTGAATTGGAATTATGTGTAGCAGAAATGAAAAAGCAAGAGAAAAAAAAGGAACTCGAAGCACTAGGCCAGCAGATAGAAGAAGCAGAAACTAAAAAAAATAAAAAAGAATTAAAAAAACTATTAGAGCAATTTAATATAGTAAGTTCAAAAATAAATGGCTAAAAAAATCAAAAAAAAGAAACCGAAAAAAATAGTAAAGAAAAAGAAGCCGAGTAAAAAGGTAAAGAAATTGATTCGTAAGAAAAAAGGGGAAGTAAAAAAAATCAAGAGAGTCAAGAAGGTACTTATTGGTGACGAACAAATAAAAGCCTTTATCGATAAAACTAAGCACCGTGGGTTTATAACTGAGTCGGAAATTTTACATAATTTTCCTAGAATTGAAAAAGATATTGATGGCTTAGAAAAACTTTATAATAGACTGCAAGAAGCTAATATCAAAATTGTTGAATCAGGAGACTTGATTAAGGTTGTACCGATGCCAGAAATGCCCAAAGTGAAAGTTGAAAAGCAACCTACTATTGAGGCCGATGTTTCGGGCACAGTTTATGATTCAATCCAGATGTATCTAAGAGAAATCGGTAAGGTGCCGTTAATTAATGGTGCTGAAGAGGTGGAATTAGCGAAGCGTATTGAAAAAGGAGAAGTGGAAGCAAGGCAAAAGTTAACTAATGCTAATTTAAGGCTTGTTGTAAGCATCGCTAAAAAGTATGCCAATAGAAGTCCTAATTTGACTCTTTTAGATTTGATTCAAGAGGGGAATATCGGACTCTTCAAGGCCGTAGAAAAATTTGACTATCATAAAGGTTATAAGTTTTCTACTTATGCAACGTGGTGGATAAGGCAAGCCATCACCCGTGCATTAGCAGATCAATCTAGGACTATTAGGATTCCAGTTCATATGGTTGAAACTATTTCAAAATATACGCAAGTAAAAAGACGCTTAGTTCAGGACTTAGGTCGCGACCCATTGCCAGAAGAAATTGCAGCTGAAATGGGCGTGGAAGTTGATAAGGTGCATCAAATAATGAAAATATCTCAAGATACCGTTTCTTTAGAGGCACCAGTAGGGGACGATGATGAAGACTCAACTTTGGCCGAGTTTGTTGAAGATGATAAAACATTGTTGCCAACTAGCGCAGTAGCTCATTCTCTGCTAAAGGACCAGTTAAAATTTATATTAGATGACATGACACCACGAGAACAAAAAATAATTAGGATGCGCTTTGGGCTCGAAGATGGTGTTACGCATACGTTGGAAGAAGTAGGCAAAGAATTTGGAGTTACTCGAGAGAGAATTCGACAAATTGAAGCAAAGTCACTCGAAAAGATACGACAGCACAAATCAATGGATAAATTAAGAAGTTATTAGAGGTCATATGCAAAACCCCGACGATAATCGGGGTTTTGTTGTGGATTGGTTGGCTATTTTATTTAAATCTTTTGAGGCGTAATGAGTTGAGAACCACCGAAATTGAGCTGGCTGCCATAGCTCCAGCAGCTAAAATGGGGTTTAAAGTTATTTTCCAGATTGGATACAAAATTCCAGCCGCTACCGGAATCAAAACTATATTATAACCAAATGCCCAAAAAAGATTTTGCTTAATATTTCGCATAGTTCGTTTAGATAATGATAATGCTGAAACTACTCCGCGTAGATCTCCACTGACTAATGTTATATTTGAAGACTCAATGGAAACGTCGGTTCCAGTTCCTAACGAAATACCAATGTCCGCTTGAGCGAGTGCAGGAGAGTCATTTATACCATCACCTACCATGGCGACCTTAAGTCCCGATGCTTGTAGTTCTTTGATCTTGCCTGATTTGTCCTGAGGTAAAACATCGGCCAAAACATCATCAATCCCGACTTCCTTAGCAATAGCTTTTGCAGTGCGTTGATTATCTCCAGTTATCATAATAACTTTAAGACCTAAGTTATGAAGTGATTTCACTGCTTCCTTGGAGCCATCTTTTAGAGTATCGGATACTGTTATCATGCCAAGCGCTTGTAATTCGTTAGACAGAATCATAGCCGTATTACCTTCTTCTTCAAATTTTTCAATTTCTTTAGCATGATTAGAAACATCAATATTTTTTGAAGACATCAATCTTCGGTTCCCAAAGTAAAACTTTTGGTCTTGATTATTGATAGTAATAATTCCCTCAAGACCATGACCTGGCATGGCATTAAAGTTCTTAACCGTTGATAAAATAATTTTTTCATTTTTTGCTTCATCTCTTATCGCTTTATCTAGAGGGTGGGATGAGTTTTGTCCGATGCTAGCGGCCAATTCAACAATTGCCTTTGCGATTGGATGCTCTGATTGTTTTTCTAAAGAAGCTGATATTTCCAAAATATTCTTTTTGCTCTCGTTAAATGGAATAATGCCTATAACCGCTGGCTCACCATTAGTCAGAGTACCTGTTTTATCAAAGACAATAACATTGAGTTTATGAGCAGTTTCTAGGCTAGAAGCATCTCGAAATATGATGCCGTGCTCGGCGCCCTTTCCTGTCCCAACCATTATTGCGGTTGGCGTAGCGAGTCCCAAAGCACACGGACAGGCGATTATTAAGACCGCTACGAAATTAATTAAGGAGATGGTAAACCCGAACCCAGCGGCAAACCAAATGGTAAAAGTAATAATAGAAATTACAATAACTATAGGTACAAAATATCCAGAGATTATATCTGCTAATCGTTGAATAGGCGCCTTAGATCCTTGTGCTTGTTCTACCATTTTTACAATTTGTGATAAAAAAGTTTCCGATCCAATTTTTGTTGCTTCAAATTTAAAAGCTCCAGTTTTATTAATAGTGGCTCCGATTACAATGTCACCCATCTTTTTATCTATTGGCATCGATTCACCTGTTACCATTGATTCATCAATAGAAGACTGCCCTTCAAT
>PFDW01000075.1:0-1053 GCA_002793835.1 Candidatus Portnoybacteria bacterium CG10_big_fil_rev_8_21_14_0_10_36_7
TCTCTTAAATGCCACCAACTAATTTCAAACATTGGTAAAAGAACCATGCAAACAACCAATATTATGACTAGTTTTTTTGCTAATTGACGGAATTCAAAATAGCTAATTATATACCGTGCCAAACTTAATAGGCCAACTGCAGAAAAAACGAGTAATGGCATAATCAACATTAAATAATGTGGGTAGTTAGTTGTCCTTGTAACCGATAAAGCAACATACCACGCAAAAAAAGAAATAATTGAAAACTTTATAAAGTCATTGCTTTCCCCTTCTTTAGCTAATATTTTTGCTCCAAACAAAATTAATACCCACATAAGGCCTCCACCAAACACAATTAATGATAAAAAAGCCTCTAAATAGAAATCTAATGAAAAAATTATTGGAATGATTTGACTCCTTAGTATGCCAACTTTAGTTGCCCCAAATGTGTCTAAAAACATGCCGGAATCGCCCCAAAAAGAAAATTTCTGTTTGATAGATGCGTTTTGATTTTTCACTATCAAATCATTTATATAATGATCACGTTCGTTTTTAAAAGTATAAGGATCTGGGAATAGATGACCTAGGATATGAAACGACTCAAACTTATGTCCCCCAAAAGTTAACCCAATATAGCTATTACTCCCTATAAACGCAAACGGGACGGCAATTATTAGAAAAGTTGCAAACAGAACTGCAACGTTAATAAACCGACGCTTTAATGCTTCTCTATAAAACCATAACTCCATTATTACGACAGGTAATATTGTAACAAAGTAGCTATTTCTAGATGCGACTGACAAACTTAAGAAAATACCAACAAAAGCTAAACGCGAAATTTTTTTATAATTTGTTGGCCAAAAATAAATAACTGTACCAATTATAAAGAAAAAATACGCCCATTCTGATTTACCAACCGATAAGATATAAGGCAAAAAAAATGGAGCAACAAGATTAATTCCCGCGGAGATTAGCCCGACAGACCAACCAAACAATTTTTTTATAATTAAAAACAACAATGACGCAGACACCGCATATAAGAAAAATGATATATACATTGGCAGACTGGGATGA
>PFDW01000075.1:1084-13201 GCA_002793835.1 Candidatus Portnoybacteria bacterium CG10_big_fil_rev_8_21_14_0_10_36_7
AAGAGTACTAGCAACCCCTCGCGTTGGCATTAAAGAGCTTGAGATTACTACATTATTTTTGTCTTCATATCCAGCTATACCAGTTTGCGCCCAATTACGTGCTATTACCACTTCATCATAGCGAGTTAACAAAAAATCATGAGATCTATACACAAAAAAATACACCGACAATGATGCAATTACTACCAAAATCGCCGCTAAAACTGTTGCGACTAATCGATGATTCTCAAATAACTTTTTTATATTACTAAAATTCATCCTATTTCTTAACTTTTACTAAGTAACCCAAGGGATATTCAGCTTTATCATATTTCGCATTCAATATCTTTGCTAAGCTACTTAAAAGACTATCAGCTAAATAAATAAATGGCAATATCAAAAAATCAAAAAAACTCGGTAGAAATCTTTGCCACAAATAGTAGTGAACTGCGAAAAAACCCCTACCTACCTCTTGGATGCTTATATTGCTAAACTGTGCATCTTCAAGAATCTTATTTAAGGATTGCCTAGTAAAACGAAAGTAATCATTAGGGCTTGCATGTAAATTTAAAAAAAATGGTACAACGCAAATAATTAACCCTCCATTTTTCAAAACCCTTTTCGCCTCTTTTAGAGCAAAATTGTAATTATAAAGATGCTCCAATATGTTTATCATGAGCACGAAATCAAATTGTTCATCTTTAAATGGCCACCTGATTTTCTCGACATCAACTTTATAATCGCAATCTCCACTAATATTTATAGAAGTAAATTTATTTTCACCACCAAATAATTTCTGATAATTAGCATCCTTATTCCCACCCACATCTAAAATGTTTCCACCTAATTGATGTTTTTTAAATTCTCTATAAATTTCTTTTCTAAAGAGACTCGCCATTTAACTAAATATTTTTTTAAATTCCTCTATATATTTTCCCTCCGAGAAAGATAAAACTCTCTCTTTTTCTGCTAGTTTAAATCTGTTATATGCATCTGCATCAGATAATAGACTCTCTACCTTATCAGCCGCTAGTTTAACGTCATTATTATTATAAAGATATGGTAACGCCTCTTTCGGACCTAACTCCTGCACTCCTCCTATATTACTTGCTACATATGGTAAGCCACTTGCCATTGCTTCTATAAGCACACGAGGGACCCCCTCTTCACGCGATGGCATTAAAAAGATATCTGCCAACATAAAAAAGTCCAATATTTCACTATTTGGGATTGAGCCAAGCATCTTGACATTTGTTCCAACATTTCTTTTTTCAATTAGATACTCTACTTTTTTCTTTGCTGGCCCATCTCCTATGACCAGCATAATAAATTTAATATTCTTTTGTATTAATATACTAGCTATGTCTGGCAGTAAATCTGCTCCTTTTCTTTCACTAATAGTATGAACAAAAAGTATTATGTGCACATCTATTGGCAATTGTTTCTTTCCTCTTAGTGAGCTTTCATCAATACTATGCTGACTAATCCTATCTAAATCTACCCAATTAGGAACAACTTTAATCGCCTCTTCATCAATGCCATACTGTGTAGAATACAACTGTTTCATAGTCTCATTACCCGTAACTAAATAATTAACGCACCGATAAATTATTTTCGCACGAATTTTACTCAGCCAACTTTTTTCAAATAGCCAAGGCATACCACAATTCCAATAGAACACTTTTCCAAAACTTAATCTTGCAGCAACACTAGAGCATACTGCACCAACTCTAGAATAGTGAACATAAAAAAATTTATTTCCTATAATCCTTGCCCAGATACAAACAAAAAATAATTCTATTGACCTCAAGGGCAAAAAAGAAAATTTCTGAGTATACACTGTTTCGATCTCTGGAAAATCAGTTTCTTTTGCTTCACCTTTTTCCAAGATCAAAAAAATGCTTACTTCTTTCGCCAATTTTTTTAGAGCCCCATAAATATGATAAAAATGCGAATCGTCCTTGCTATCAAAATATTGCAAAACATAGCAAACCTTAAGTTTATTTCTACTCATGATTTATTAGAGTTAAAATATGCTCCAACCCAACCATAGCTAAAAGAAACATAAATGGCTCTGCTGGGATGCGCATCCTTGCTCCAGCCTCTGGCCATGGAGCTACCATAAAATATAATATTAGCACAAAAAACGTCATTAAACAAGCCTTACCCCAGCTATTAGCAAAGCCTCTAGATGACATAAAAACGCCTACAATCATTAATAAATCGATACCAATCCAAAATAGAGTACCTAGAACAAGCAAGTAACTGCTTAAGCCCCCATTTATCAAATTTCTAACCACCTCCGAAAGCTTACCTTTAAAAATCATCTGCCCAAGTGGAATCACCTTTTGTGGCAAAAATTTTAGATACTCTGCTATATTCCTCCATCCACCAACTACATATAACGACAATGAATGACTTATAAAAAACCAATAAAATTTTATACGATGACCATCTAAATACTTATCGGCTACCGCTTGGAGATGTGGTGCATTAGATAACGAATTATACTCAGCCTCACTCAAAATAGTTCCCCCACTCTCTTCAAATATATCCGCTCCAACTTGTTTGGGATCCTGTCCAAGTTCTGCTTCATAAAATCTTGGAATATGATAATATACTAAGTTATATAAGGACACAGATGACAAAGAAAACGAATTAAATAATTTTTTGTTTCGTAATGACCAAGGCGCAATAACTAAAATAAAGCCAACTAATATACATGCTAAGAAAGCAAGGCTTTTCTTAAGATTATTGATACGACCATACAAAAGATATCCAAAGAAGAAAAGAATCATCGGGACAAATAATCCTATCACCCTTACCATGGTCCCAATCCCCAAAATTAACCCCAACAAAAAAAAATTAACGAAATTGTTTAAGGTAGTTTCTTTATTTATGAATATATAAATAGACGACAAAATTAAGAAAGTAAATAATGACTCACTGAATATCAATACAGAAAAATAAACATTAACTGGCTCAAAGACAAAAAACCACGCAGTTAAACCTGCTAATTTCCTTGAGACAAAGTTTGTTGCTATTTTAAAAAGAATTACTACACTCAATGCCGACAATATAGATTGAATAATTATTATCCCCCATGCACCACCAAAAAACTTCGAGATTACAGCTAGAAATAATGGATATCCTGGAATACGGAAACTATCTGAATAGAAAGGTTCTGCTGGTGATTGCGAAAAAATGCCATACTTAATTAAATTGTTAGCTAATATATTGTATTCATGAGAATCTCCGCCGACAATCGGATAATTGCTATCGGAAAAATTATCTAGTCCGCCAATCTTTGTTTCATAACCTGTCAAAAAAACTGCCAAAACTAAACGTACTACTAGAGCAACAACAAACAATGCGATTTCTAATCGATATTTTTTAAAAATAGTTTTAGCTCTAAACCGTTTTTTTTCTATCTCCATAAATTTATTTAAGCATAAAATTTCTTTTAGTGCCATAGTTGCTATACATTTTTTTCATGATTAGCTGGCAAAATTTTATTTTATTACTATCAAATATCGGGCTAGTAGTATCTGGTCAAACATTAATAAAACAAGGCGTCAATAAGATTAGCGATTTTCGAGCAATTCCTTTTATGGGCTTTATTGTAAAGTCATTTACTTCTCCATCAATTGTAGGTGGAATATTCCTATATGTCATCTCAACAATTATTTGGCTAATGCTTCTTTCTCGCATCAATCTATCCATGGCTTACCCTGGTCTCAGTATTGGCTACTTAATTATCTTGGGGATCTCATGGTTCTACCTGAAAGAGACTGTTACGCTTTACCAAGTGATTGGTGTCGCACTTATAATATCTGGAATTTTCTTCATTTACGCCTTAAAATAACTTTAACAAAAAAGCCCGATACAATCGGACTTTCGCAATTTATGGAAACAAATAAGAAAAAGATTGTTATTTTAGGAGCTGGGCTAGCTGCTGGATGGAAATTATCCGAAGATGGTTTTGAAGTAACAATAATTGATAAAAAAAACCATAATGGGGGCCTTTCTGGAACAGTAGAACACAATGGTTATTTATTTGATTATGGTGGACATAGGTTTATCACAAATAGCCAAGTAATCGTCGAGGAGATGAAACAACTGATGGGTAAAGATTTTTGGACTAACACTAGAAAAACACAGTATTACCTTTGGCATAAATACTTAAACTATCCGTTAGAACTCAAAGATATGGTTCTAAAAGTAAACCTCTTAATTTCGGCTAAGGCCATGATTGATTATTTGTGGACTGCGCTTAAAAACAAAATTAAGCCGCTACCGGAAGACTCATTCGAAGACTGGGTTGTAAAAAGATTTGGCCGAACTTTATATCATATTTTCTTTGGGCAATACACAGAAAAAGTATGGGGCATACCTCCAAGCACCATGGACAAAGATTGGGCTTCTCAACGCATTAGTTTAATTAATCTTTGGGATGTTTTTAAAAAATTAATTATTAAGCCAAAAGACGAACCACGTACATACACTTCAACTTACTATTATTGCACGAACGGGATTGGACAAATTGCTGATAAGATGGCTGAAATAATAGAAAAGAATGGCGGGAAAATTTTATTAAATTCGACGATTGGGACGATTAAACACGACAACAAAAATATTACTAGCATTGAAATCGCTAAAGGCAACGACAAACAAACAATATCGGGTGATTGGATTTTATCGACTATGCCCATCAATAGTTTTATTAATCAATTAGAGCCAAGTGCTCCGCAAAATGTTAAAGACTCAGTAGAAAAATTAAAATTTCGTTCAATTATATTCCTTAATATTTTAATTGATGAAAATTTAGTAACGCAAAATGATGCCTTGTACATACCAGAACCAAAATATTTTTTCTTTCGAATCGAACAATTTAAACTGTGGTCAGATAAAATGGCTCCTAGCGACAAAACGTATCTATCTCTAGAAATTAGTTGTTTTGAGGGTGATACTGTCTGGAATATGGATGACAAAGAATTATTCGAAAAATGTTTAACTGGTCTTAAAGAAATGAAATTAATAAAGGATGAAAAAAAAGTTATTGATTATTTTACAGTTCGAGAAGGTATAGTTTACCCGGTCTTTGATATTGGCTACAAGGAAAGAATTGCTACCGTAAGGGAATATATGGACAAATTTTCTAACTTAATTTATTACGGTCGACAAGGGAATTTTCAATATATCCACATGCATCATGTCATCGATATGGGAATTCGTGCCTATAAATTTATGAAAGGAGAACTAAAACAAAAAACTGACATAACTAAAGTAGGAACTGGCAAAGAATATTTCGGTTAAAAATATTTATACCAAAAAAACCGCAAATAATTTCTACGGTTTTTTATGTTTTTAATGGAATGTCTTTATACCAAACCCTACGAAACAAGGAATGAATTTTCCTCATGACTTTACCAACACCCCACTTCTCTTCTATAGCAATACCAGCCAGAAATTCTATTATATATATATCTAAAGGCACAGCAAAAAAACGATGTTTAATTCTAAACTCAAACCATTTATTAAGTGGTCCCAAATGATAACTAAAAAATTTAAAATATTCTCGAATACGCCAAACTTTTTTAACATCCACCCACGGTGACTTAAAATTCTGTCTAAATCTATCGATGCTTCCCCAGTCTTCTGTTATTTGAGGTGGCAAAAACCCCTCTTTAATAGCCGTCTGATACATCGCAGAGCCAGGATAGGGTAAATAAGCACCCAAGGTAAAATAACCCCTAGGATGAGCTTTATAAATGCGATACATGAGCTCGATGGTTTCGTCAAGCTCCTCTTTAGTTTCTGTTGGCAATCCTACAATTGTAGAATAAACAGCTGGTAAATTATATTTTGCCAATGACGCCACCGACTTCATTGTTCGCTCAATAGTAAAATTTTTACTTATAAGCTTAAGCAATCTATTAGAGCCAGATTCAACGCCAATCAACATATCAAAACATTTATAATGTTTTAACTTTTGAGCTAATCCGTCATCTATTGAATCAATTCGTACTTCAACATGTGCAGGCAAGTTAATTGCTTCTAAAACGTCAAAAGCTCTTTTCTTATCCACAAAAAAATTATCATCATAAAACTTAACCGCATCTATCCTGTACCTTTCTTTAATAAAAGCCATGTCCTCAGCAACGGATTTCACAGACCATGCTCGCCACTTTGATTCATTAAAGTTTAAATTATAACAAAAGCTACAACGGAATGGGCATCCTCGACTTGATTTGTAAGCCAAAACTCTTTCATAGCCCCCCTGCTTATAAACAAATTTATTTAAATCCAATAAAGAAAAATCTATTCTCCACTGATCTAAATTTTGTATTAGCGGTCTGCGTTCTCCAATAACTACTTGTCCATTTTTTTTATAGGCTAAGCCTTTGATACCATCTATAGATTGCTTATCCTGAATTTTACGAGCAAACTCTAAAACTGTTTCCTCACCCTCCCCGATCATTAAATAATCAATATATTCCTCATTAATGCATTGCCATGGCATTAAGGAAGGATGAATCCCGCCCCAAACAATTGGAGCATTGGATAACTTTCTAAAAACTTTTGAAAAAATTGCACTATGACGAGTCTGGGAACCAGTCATGACTGAGATGCCAATCCATTCAGGGTTCCTAGCGACAATTTCTTTAGAAAAATGATCGATTTCTTTTTCTGTAAAAGCAAATAGTTCCACTGCAAAACCAGCACGTTTTAATGCACTACCCACCGAAAGGATACCTAACGGTAAAATTTTTTCTGAATGATCATCGGAATAATTTATATGAATTAGAGCTATCATAATTATAATCTTTCTTTTATACGAACTATATTAGTCAATAAATCAATTATAGAATTTAAACTTAAAATGACTGCAACCCATAACAGAATTTTATTTTTATACCACTTTTTATCTTTTATTAAAAATGCCAAAAAATAAGCGCCAAATATTGCCATAAATGGGTAAATTGGATATCGATACCTTGATTCTACAAAAATAAAGATAATACTCAGGGGCATTATTATCAACGCTGTCATTAATATGTTAATTGACAATCTACTGCTAATTAATTCTTTATTTTTAACGTAATGCCAAACGCCAGCACTTCCTAAAATAAAAAGGACAATTGAATAAATAGACGATAAGACTAATGTTATAAAACGTGCCCAAGTAAATTGATACCCAATCCCTCCAGGATAAGGCCACCAACCAGTTGGACGAATGAAGCTAAAATAAATGGATATTCTTTTCACTACAAGTTTCCCAAATTCAATGGGATGATGAGTAATAAATTGCCTTACATTTTTATTTACAATTTGCTTAACAACGGCTGGACTATTTTCTGACATGATTTTTGATAATTCTGGGAATGTATCGAGTTCCCCACTTGCCCCCTCATGGTTGCCCCACCATAAATCGATATCTCCAGCCAGAGAAAAAGGAATAAAAGTATGGTAAGTAGACCAATTACGTGCTATCCAAGGTGTAAAGAAAGCGCACCCTATTAGAAAAAAAACTACTATATCAAATCTTCTCTTAACGATAATCATTACAACAGCATACAGAACGGTTAACAGTAAAAGAACCGGACGAGTTAAAACAGCAAAAGTTGTTATCAACGACATCCAAAGTAACCGATAAGTACTATTGCAATCCAAATATTTAAAGAACAGAAATATGGACGCCAACATCAAAAAAATCCCAAGAGTTTCTGACAAAACCATTGAACTAACCAACACTAAATCTGGTGATAATCCAACAAATAACGCAGCCAATAATCCAATTATTGGCTCCCATTTATCCTTAAACACTAATTGACTTATACGATAAGCAAAGAAAGCTGAGCCTGCCAGCAACAACGCCTGCAAAATCCAAATCAAAGCCACGGAATGCCCAAAAAGCAAATAAGCCCCTGCTAAAAAGAATTCATAACCAGGTCCTACTAAATATATCGAGATATCTCTGTCAAAATCTAAATTTTTATCTACACGATATCCATCGCCTGTAATAAGATTCATTGCTACAGCATCATATCGTTTTGAATCAACCGCTGGTTTGTTTTTAAAATAAAAAGAGTACCCAATTGAAACGACAAAAGAAGAAACTAACACAAAAATAAGAAATTTTTGATATTTGGCTAATATCATCGTAAAAAAATATTAAATCTTATAATATGCCAAAAAGCGGCTAACCCATCCTTCCAACCAATTTTTTTACCTTCAGCATAGGTCCTCCCGCTATAAGAAATTCCCACTTCATATATCCTCCACTTCTTATGGCTTACACGAGCGGTCAACTCAGGTTCTATGCCAAACTTTTTTGATAATAATTTATTTTTAAAAGAATCGTATACTGGCTTCGAGAAAACCTTATAACCAGTTTCCATATCGGTTAAATTTAAATCTGTTAAAATATTAGAAAATAATGTTAGCAAACGATTACCGACCATATGCCAAAAAAGCAAAACTCTATGTGGCGCATGGCTCATAAATCGCGACCCAAATACTACGTCGGCTCTCCCCTCAAGAATCGGCTTAATCAACAAATGGTATTCGCGAGGATCATATTCAAGATCCGCATCCTGAATGATTACAATATCCCCAGTTGCTTTAATAAAGCCAGTTTTTAATGCCGCTCCCTTGCCTTGAATGTGCTCTTCAATCACCTTCGCGTCTGAAAAAGCTGATGCCTTTGCCCTGGTATCGTCAGTGGAATTATTATCAATTACAATTATTTCCTTGACTAAATCACCCACATCCACTTCGCGAACCTTTTTGATAATACTTTCAATCGTTGCAGACTCATTAAACGCTGGGATTAGTATAGTTAAGACTTTGAAATTTTTATTATTGCTAATCATAATTTTTTATTGTTTTTTCTAGAGTTTCTTTGTAACTTTCTAAAAATTCTTTTTCACCTAATACCTTGCTCTTAATACTAATTGCTCGCTCTTGTAACTGCTTCCCTAATTCTTTGTTGCTAATCGCGGTGTTCATCGCCTCAGTTAATTTTTTTTGATCACCGACAGGCACCACCAGCCCATTCTCCATGTTTATTAATATTTCCCCAACTATTCCAACATCGGTGGCAATGACTAATTGACCCATCATCATAGCCTCAACTATCGTCATTGCATATCCTTCATAATTTGAAGATAAAATGAATGCATCAGCGCCTTTATAATAATCTGCCAGATTCTCTTTCCACGACAGAAATACCACGTTGTCTTCCAATAACAATTTTTTCACTAGTGATTCTAACAATCCTTTTTCTAATCCTTCTCCAATAATTATTAAACCAACTCTCGGGCATTCTTTTACAATGGTAACCATTGATTCTATAGCGAGTGCTATGTTCTTTTCTTTAGAAAACCGCGATGCCATTAAAAAAATATGTTCGAATTGCGGGTACTTATCCTTAAGCCAATTGCTAGATCTGTCGCTAGACATTAATTTATCACTATCTATTAAAACTGGCAACTGAAAAATCCTGCTTGAGTCAATATGCCATTTATTTATCAAGGACGATGCAATTCTACTTGAAACCACCCGTATACCATTGGCTCGTTTAACCAGCCACATAGCTATAAAATACCTCAACCTGTTATGAAGTGACTCCTTCCTATAATACGGGCTTAGAATATCAGTATGGACTTGTAGCTGCAACGGTAAATGATGTCTCATTCTAACCCACCAGCCCAAAAGACCTAGTTCAAATGAATCTTGAGTTGTTATAATATCAATCTTATTTTTATACAAAATTCTGCTCATTACGCGTAAAGCAGAAAAAAAATATGTTGCCTTTACTAAAGAATTTATCGGATATACGAAAACATTGTTAGATAAAGATTGGTCCTTGTAAAACTGCTTATTATTTTTTACGTTGAAAACAACTATATGCCACGAATCAACCATGCCACCACACGCAATCATCCTTTTCGAAACATCGCTACCCGAGTCAAACAATTTTCTATCCACACTGATAGTTAATATATTCATTTTTATTTTAACAATTTTTTATAAGCCGAAAAAGAATCATAATCGTTAATCTTTTGCCAATCGTTAATAGATATCAACTCTTTCGCTCTATCTTTATACATAACAATAACTGCGGTATCATTATTATCTAAATTATTTATAAAATTTGATAAATAATCGTATTTCAACACTTCTTGATGAATATACCACTTTCCTTCATACCCAATTAATGGATCCAAAAAAACGTATTTTGATGAAGTGATTTTATCAATATCCGCATTAATTTCCACTGCATTTTTTTGCCATCGACAACTCAAAACGTCTCGCCGACAATAAGCATCATTAAAATTACCCAAAAAGGCTATAGTTAAACCAAATAAAATTAAACCTGCCGTAAAGTATACACTATTATATTTATTTTTTCAACACCAGCCACCTGGTCCTTATCAAAAATCATTTTAATTTTATCTTTCGAATCATTTCTCATTGATATTAATGGAGTATTATATACATAATCAAATATAAATTCTAACTTATTGCCATCATTAGATACTTCCCTCATCGCAAGGTCTGTCGCTGCCCAACCATAATTGACTTTGAAATATCTCAATGCTACCAAAGATTTATTTAATGTTTCTGGATTACTGTAAACCTGCCACAAATGATAAATTTTCACCCAATTACCATATGACAACAGAATGGTCAAAATAATAATTAATACCCAAAAAGATTTCTTTCCATCAAATTTATCTTTTTCCATCATATAATTAATGTTTAAATAATTTTACTATAACTTCTAGCACACTTCCAGCCAATATTATTCTTTAAATTTAGTAACATACTTTTGAGCTAAATAATACTCAAATGGCCAAACAAAAAATTTAAATTTCCACCGTAATTTGCAAAGCAGAATAAACCCTAGCTTAATCATCTTGTTTGCTTTGATGGTTGAACCAAGTGCACTTTTGATAGGCATAGCCCCAAATCTAGCATAAGCCTCTAACGACTCAACTAAACTTGGATTTTTTAACCACGGGAATTGTCTTGGACTTAAATAATTTAACTGATCCTGCATGACCTTCGCCCATTCTTCAAGAGACTTTGGCTCCTGCCAACCAGACGCTAGACAATCTTCATATAATTTCGAACCGGGATATGGCCTAAATGCTTGAGGCCCTAAAATTTGTATTTTAGGAGATAGCCTTACTAATACATCTATTAAGCTAATTGTTTGGTTGATATCCTTTCTTACCTCACCAGGCAGCCCAACCATAAACGAATACTGTGGGATAATATTGTGCCTTATGCACTGAATTGATGAGTCAATAATTTCCTGCCGTGATATACCTTTCTCCAATTTTTTGAGTATCCGATCCGACCCAGACTCAGCCCCGAATGACAAAAGATAGCATCCCGACTTTTTCATCTGAGTCATCATGCTATCGTCAACCATTCTTTTATTTAAATAATTTGCCCTGATCGTTGTTTCCCATTTAATATTTATATTCCTATCAATTATTCCCTTGATAATCTGTTTGGCCCGTAGAATATTAACGAAAAAATTTTCATCCCAAAACCTGACAGGCTTGTCTTTAAAATATGGTTTTTTGGAAATAATTTCTAAGTCCTTTAAAACTTTTTCTGGTACCCTCCACCGCCACAGGTTTTGAGTTATTGCATTAACACAAAAAGTACATCTATGCGGACAACCCCTGCTTGTATACGTTGGCACAATTTCTAAATTATATAAAATCTCCTCTGGCATAATGTCCCAATTAGGAAGTGGCAAATCATCAAATTTTACAAATCCCCTGCGATTGGTTGCGATGAATTTTCCATTTTTATCAACGAAAGCAATGCCTTTTATTTTATTTAAATCAGCTTCCTTATTTTCGCCTCTAAATTCTTTCACTAGCTCTAGCATTGTAGCTTCGCCTTCGTGCAAAACGGCAACGTCAACTAAATTATGGCTAGTTACCTGCTTAGAAAAAAAAGTCGGATGAAACCCCCCCCAAATAATTTTAATATTTTGGTTAAAATCTTTGATAATTTTTGACAGTTCTAACGCAGATGCAATTTGCGAAGTCATAACAGATAGCCCAACGCAATCAACATCTGGTAAAACTTCAATAATCTTTTTTCTGT
>PFDW01000014.1:0-147 GCA_002793835.1 Candidatus Portnoybacteria bacterium CG10_big_fil_rev_8_21_14_0_10_36_7
AAATGATTGACAACTAGCTATTTCTTTTATACAATACTTTTAGAATTATGTTAAAAATACTATCTACAACTAGTCTTTCTTCAAGAAGAACCACTGGGGAGGGTAGTATTTTTATGATCTAAAAAATCATTTAAATTTAAATTACTC
>PFDW01000014.1:205-1824 GCA_002793835.1 Candidatus Portnoybacteria bacterium CG10_big_fil_rev_8_21_14_0_10_36_7
GAACACACTTTGGGGAAAAGTTTTTAAACATAAACCGACATCAGCGGTAATTAACTTCACTGCAGGACGGGACGTGAGTCCTCTCGCACCAGCTGATTACCACTTATTGCCATATGACGTCTGGGGTAGTAAAGCCCACTGCGTCATGCTGTACGAACAGAAAATTATTAATAAAACCGATGCACAAGTTATTCTAAAAGGACTTCAAAAAATAGAAGTTTTAATTAAAGACGGCACATTTTCTCTCGATCCAAACAAAGAGGATGTACATACAAACATTGAGTCCTGGCTCATAGAACAGCACGGAATCGAACATATTGGTAAGTTGCATACGGCGCGATCTCGAAACGACCAGAGCAATGTAGATACCCGTCTCTATATTCGTGATAAGACGCTTGAGTTTATACAATCAATTTGTACATTGAATAGTTCTTTAATTAATCAGGCTGAAAAGTACAAAGACTATGTTATGCCAGGTTTTACCCATCATCAACATGCAATGATGACAACATTCGGCCATATTCTTTTAGCCTTTACATCTATGCTCGTACGGGATACTGAACGTTTTACTCACTGGTACACACTTCATAATTGCAATCCTCTGGGAAGTGCTGCTGGTTATGGGACAACTTTCCCAATAGATCAACAGTTAACAACAAAGCTATTAGGATTCGACAAACCGGATATCAACTCACTTGATCAAATAACCAATCGTTGGGAGCCTGAAATTGATTTAGTATTTGCAATTAATGTGTTAATGAACCACCTGTCTCTCATTGCTCAGACTTTTATTCTTTTTGCCACCCCTCAATTTGGTATGATTACGCTCGCAGATGAGTATTCAACAGGTAGCTCTATTATGCCTCAAAAAAAGAATCCCGATCCTCTTGAGGTTGTGAAAGGAAAAACCGCTTATATTTCTGGCTTATTACAAACTCTCCTATCTTTAGGTAAAGCTAATTTTATTGGGTATAACCGCGACTCACAATGGTCTAAATATGCATTAATTGATGCTGTTGAAGAAACGCTTCCGGCAATCAAAGTAATGCAGGAGGTTATTGAAACATTAAAGGTGCATAAAAAAAATATGGAAAAGTGGTGCTATAAAGGCTTTATTGGCGCTCCTACTCTTATGGAGCAAATAGCAAGTAAGCATCATGTTACTTTTCGTAAATCAAAGATGTCTGTTGAAAAAGCCGTCAAATACTCAACGGGGGATAAAGTGACCTATGACGCTCTTAAAAAAGCATTAAAGGAGGAAGAAACGAATATATCTATTACAAAAGAAGAGGTCGAACAATATCAAGATCCATATATCATTATTGAGCTAACCAAATCGTTTGGCGGTCCTGGTAAACAAGCAATAGAGCAAAGCAGTAAATTACTAAAAAAAAATACAAATGAGCAATGTGCGTGGCTAGATAAAAAGACTAAACAGAAACAGGAAGCGTTACAGTTGTTAGAAAAAATTGTTACCAAAATATACAGTAATAGTTAAAAAGTATTTTTATAATTTTTGGTAAAAAATAAGTTAAAATTATATAAATTGATAATATTTACCTATTTATACTTGCACTTTTTAAATAAATAGGTATAATTTATTAGAAATATGAAAAACA
>PFDW01000014.1:1858-2230 GCA_002793835.1 Candidatus Portnoybacteria bacterium CG10_big_fil_rev_8_21_14_0_10_36_7
CTCACGGGTGAGTCGTATGTTCATATACCTAAAATGAATTTAGAAATTACATACAACAACCCGCCTTTAAAACAGGCGGTTTTTTTTAGGACTAAATTAGAAATTAACTAAACAAAAAACAAAATAATTATGAAAAATAAACACTTTTTATCCGTCACCGACCTTTCGGCAAAAGAAATACAGGCCGTATTAGATCTGGGACTAAAACTCAAACAGGAACTAAAAGACAAAGGAACTAATACCGCATCGCTTGCCAATAAGACGCTTGTCATGATATTTGAGAAACCAAGTCTACGTACTCGATTATCTTTTGAAATCGGAATGACGCAATTGGGCGGGCATGCTATTTATTTAGCGCCGTCAGATATCGGA
>PFDW01000014.1:2356-3797 GCA_002793835.1 Candidatus Portnoybacteria bacterium CG10_big_fil_rev_8_21_14_0_10_36_7
TCAAGTACTTGCCGACTTATTAACAATAATAGAGGTTAAAAAAACGTTAGCTGGATTAAAAATCGCCTTCATAGGTGATGGAGAAAATAATGTTACCCATTCACTTGCTCTTGCTTGTGGAATGCTAGGAATGCATTTTGCTGTTGCTTCACCAAAAGGATATGAAATGAGCAATGATATCTCTAAAAAAGCAAAAAAGTTAGCCCGTCAAACAGATGTGTCAGTAATGGAAACGAATGATCCGCAGAAAGCAGTTAAGAAAGCTGACATAGTTTATACAGACACCTGGATAAGTATGGGTGATGAAAAGGAAAAAGAAGAGCGTATTAAAGTATTTTCTCGATACCAAGTTACAGATAAATTAATGAAGTTAGCCAAAAAGGATGCAATTTTTATGCACGATTTGCCTGCGTATCGCGGAAATGAAGTAACGAAAGAAGTTATTGATGGCCATCAGTCGGTAGTATTTCAGCAAGCAGAGAATCGTTTACATGCCCAAAAAGCATTACTAGTTTATTTATTAAATGTATGGAAATCAGAATAATGAAAAAGACCGACTTTAAAGAAGTATTTAAGATGTGGAAACAAGCCAATTTAAGTCTCGATACTTATAAGAATGAAAAAAAAGAATTTGACGATATGTTGAACATCAATCCAAAATCATGTTTTATAGCTGTAAATCAAGATCAAATAATAGGAAGTGTTTTTGGAACAAATAATGGACGAAGGGCTTTTATCTATCATGTAGCCGTTCATCCTGACTGGCAACGTAAGGGTATCGGTAAAAAATTGCTGCAAAAAGCAGAATATTCTCTTAAAAAAACAGGGGTGTCAAAGGTACGGCTTATGGTTGATTTAGAAAATTTACACGTAGTCCCATTCTATAAAAAATGTGGTTACAACACTTATGAACCTTACTCTGTTTTTATGGGAAAAGATTTATAAGTTTCATTTTTCTTTATGAAAAAAGCACTATTGGTTCTGGATAATAATACGCTCTTTAAGGGAGAAGGATTCTGACAATACCTTTTTTAAGTAAATGTCTAAATGTTTCTTTAACACAAATTGCTACTAAAATCCTTTTGGGTGAAGTACTAGATTCAACTGTTTTTAATAAAGATCTGTCTTGTGTCTCGGTTAAAGCACCTGTCTTTTCTTTCGAAAAGTTAACCGGAGTTTCACGTGAACTTGGACCTTTGATGAAAAGTACTGGTGAAATAATGGGAATAGGTAAAGATTTAAATGATGCTTTGGAAAAAACTGCGGGTTATAGAACAAATAATAAGATTACTTAATATAAAAATATTGTTCAAACTTTTATCGTTAAAAATGAAGTATAATGTGGTTTACAGATTAACTTCCCAAAAAAATGAATATACAAACAAAAAAGGATCATCGACATGATTACATCTGCCCTTTCTGCAAAAGCATTATCAAATCT
>PFDW01000073.1 GCA_002793835.1 Candidatus Portnoybacteria bacterium CG10_big_fil_rev_8_21_14_0_10_36_7
TTTATCCCTTCGCTCTTAATTGAAAATCCTCCAGCTTTAGCGTGACCGCCATACTCATTGAATACATTAATAACTTTTGCGCATTCTGTCATGGCACTTACCACATTAAATTCCTCAACTCCTCGCGCCGACCCCTTAGATGTACCATTTTCAATATTAAAAATAAAAGCTGGTCTATAATATTTTTCAGACAATTTAGAAGCGATTAGACCCAGCAAACCCTTTGGCCAAGATTCATCACCAGCAAAAATAATTTCCTTAGGGTTCGCGGAATATCGAGCATCAGCTTCCTGCATAATCTCTTCGACTCTTTTTTGTCTATTACGATTAAGGCCATCGATTTTTTTTGCTAAAACACGCGCCTGCTCCATATCCTCGATTTTTAAAAGATCATAACTTGTATTAGCATGGTCCATCCGTGAAGCTGCATTAATTCGTGGAACCAAAGTAAATGCAATGGTTCTTGTATCTAAATTTGTTGCCAGATTTACCCTATCCATTTCAGGCTCTACCCGAGATACCTTCATGAGCGCCTTAATCCCAGGACGGCGCGCCTGTGCCAAAACAAACAAACCATATTTAACTAGAGTACGGTTTTCATCTACCATAGGCATATAATCAGCAATGGTTGATAGTGCTACTAAATCTAAAAGCCACTTATCGAAACCTATTTGGAAATTACCAATTTTTTTAATTAAAGCCTGTGCTACCTTAAACGCTACGCCTGCACCCGACAAACTCTTAAAAGGATATTTGTCTCCTTTCTGCCAAGGGTCAACAATAATTTTTGTTGGAGGTAAATCACCCAACGGTAAATGATGATCAGTAATCACGACTTCCATTCCTAAGTCTTGCGCCATTTTTGTTTCCTTGCAGTCTGTGATTCCACAATCAACTGTAATTATTAATTGATTTCCTCCTTTCGAAATTTCTTCCACCGCTTTTTCGTTTAGTCCGTATCCCTCCCGAGACCTATCAGGTATATAAACCGATAAATTCTTACATCCCGCTTCTCGGAGAACAATCTCCAATATCATAGCGCCACTCACTCCATCAGCGTCATAATCACCATAAACAACAACTTTTTCCTCATCATTGATTGCTTTTTGTAATCGCTTTACCATTTTATCCATATTCTTTAATAAATACGGATCATATAAATCTAACGAATACTCTGGATTAAAAAATTTATCCACCGCTTCTTGCGTTAAAATATTGCGATGACGTAATAAGGTCATCACCAACGGCGAATACTCTGGCCATTCAGCCAAAAAATCTTCCGGTGCAGAAGATTTCAATTTCCACTTTTTCCCGATCCCATTTATCATTATAAAATTATCTTAACAGATAAAATCGTCTCTGCCAACCAAAAGCCCCCGCTACTTAGCGGGGGTTTTTGGTTATCTAATTTGTTGATTAATCCCTACTGACGCTTCAGACATTTCCTGCCTCCAGCGCAATATATAGTAAATCAAGAGAGCCAAGATTACAATAAGCAGTAACATTAGAATCATTGTGATGCCGTATCGATTATCATAAATTCTTTCACCTATAGACTTAGATGAGGGTCGCAACGCCCCAATAGCAGATGCAGCTGAATTTAAGGTTTGGCTAGCTCCTAAAGTGATAGTTGTTCTTTCTGAGCAACCATTGCTATTACAAGCTCTGATTGACCAAGTACGCGACTTATCGGCCTTGGCAACACTAGCTGAAAAGATACCTTCAGGCAACACATTGTACAAACTCCAATCGCCAATTTGACCATCGAAATATGCTAATTCATATGTTGATTCGTCTTTTGCATTATCATTCCAGATCAAAGTAACGTTTTCTGGAGAACAGTCCGCATATTGACAACTCAGCCCACTTGGAGCAGTTGGCACACCCTTAACTGCTGGGACAGTGCTTACAGCGGTTGAGGCAAAATATGCCCAGACTTTTCTGTTCGAAGAATCAACCGACACGATACATTTATTATTGCTGATGCTATCACAGTTAGACCAATATGAGAATTTACTTCCAGCTAAAGGTGACGCAGTTAAAATTACATTAGTTCCATAAGCATAAACCTGGGAACAATCTGATCCACAGCTAATGCCTGAAATATTACTAGAAATTTGCCCACTGCCAGATTTAATAACAGATAATTTATATGTAGATACATTGGTATTACCAGTTGAACCATCACCATCACTAAATACAGCACTGACTTTTTTATCAGTATTTAACGTTGTGTAACAACTTAAACCACTAACAGAATCACAACCTGTCCAATACGTAAAATATGAATTGCTAGTTGGTATGGCAGTTAAAACAACGTGTGTGTTAATTCTATATTGCTCGAAACAATCCGAACCACAATCAACACCAATTGGACTTGAGATAACGCGCCCCGAACCAGATCGATTAATGGATAGATTGGCTCGAGATGAACTGTTAACTGTATTAACAAAGTTAGCAGCAATAGATTTATTTTTATTTATTGTAAGATAGCATGACGATTCAGAGCCAATACAATCACCGCTCCAATATGAGAAATAATTTCCATAAGAAGGTGACACCTTAATTGTTACATAAGTATTATTGGCAAATGAACCAGTACAGGTTGCTTTCCCAGAATCACAAGTAAGTCCAGATGGTATAGAATAGACTGTGCCATTGCCAGAAGTATAAACTGTCACGTTATATGTATTACTAGAATTACCAGAAAAATAAGCATATGCAGTCTTATTACTATTCATATAAAAAGTACAGGTATTACCCGAAACACTGTCACAGCCACTCCAATATGAAAAATAATTTCCATATTGAGAACTGGCGGTTAAAGTTACATAACTTCCAGAGCTAAACGATGCAGAACAATTTGAACTACAACTTGAAATTCCAGATGGGCTTGAATAAACATACCCAGAGCCAAAAACATTGGTATTCAATGTATAGTTATTTGAACTTTGATAATCATTGCTGAAATAAGCGCTCACTGATTGATTGCTATTCATAGAAACATAACAAGTGTTGCCAGAAACACTGTCACAGCCACTCCAATATGAAAAATAACTGTTAGAATAAGGGCTGGCTACTAAAGCAACATATGAACCATTTGAATATGTTTCATAACAATCTGAACCACAATTAATTCCACCAGGATTCGAATATACATAACCGTTTCCACTTCTATAGACACTCAATTGATAGTTATTATAATTTTGATTATTACTATAGTTAAAAGTAGCACTTACTGATTTATTGTTTCCCAAATAAATTGTGCATGAATTACCACTAATTGAATCACAACCAGCCCAGCCCGCAAAGTAATAGTTACTGTCTGGGCTAGCATTTAATATAATTGTTGTGCCTTCACTAAAAATTCCTGAACAACTCCCAGAATTTGTACCGCAAGAAATCCCCGAAGGATTTGAATAAATAGAACCATTTCCAGACTTAGAAACATTTAAAGAATAATTGTTAGATGATTGGTTTTGATACGTGAAACTAGCCCCTACGGATTTATTAGAGCTCATTGATATCGAACAATTATTCGTCCCACTGCAAGCACCAGACCAACCAGAAAATGTATAACCACTACTAGGTAAAGCCGTTAAAACCACACTAGTATTTGCTACAAATGATTCCGAACAATCTGCGCCACACGAAATACCCGCTGGGCTTGAGTTAACAACGCCACCGGTATTTACAGAAACAGTTAAATTATAATTAGAAACTTGGGTAGTTGCATTCGCAATATTAAAAGAATAGTTTTCTCTTTCAACCCAATCAGCGTTTGGCCAATCTTTATCTGTACAATTTGAATCATCAAAATATTTCTGTCTACGCTTAACTTTTACCGTATGATCGCCAGAACCTAAATTTAAGTTTGGGATCCAACCTCGGATATTAGAATCTGTATCCAATTTTTTGTGACACGAGCTGGTAAAAGGTCCGTACCAAGTTCCATCAATATTTATTCTAATCTGGTGCTCAAAAGAATCTACATTATCCGTGCTGGATAAGTTTCCACCACGAGACATAGTCGAATTAAAATATAATGATCGTACTTTTGAAACTCCAGATGGCAATTGATACTGATTTTTACTAACTTTCGTTAAATAACTTCCACCGCCATCTGTACTAGCTGATAAATCGTAATTCCACGACCAAGCCTTTGCTTGCCCAGTATACACGAATAAAGCTAAAAACACGAAAGAGGCTATTAGCCCCCCTTGTATGATATTGCTTGATTTTAAGCTTATTTTGGCCATGTTTTTATGGTTAATTTTTAATAACCATATTATATGCTTATGGCCTAATTTTGTCAAATATTTAGTGCTTCCACCCCTGGGAGCGTCATTCCAGATAATAGCTCAAGCATAGCCCCCCCGCCAGATGAAACATGCGTAAATTTATCAAGTAAATTATTTTTTTCCAAATAAGCGATTGATTCTCCTCCTCCAATATAAGAATTAACTCCACTGCTTAAAATGGTTTCAGCGATAGCTTTTGTACCATGTGCGAATGCATCTACTTCAATATAACCAAGTGGTCCATTCCAAATAATTGTTTTGGAATTAATTAATATTTCCGAAAATAATCTTTCCGTGTCTTCACCAATATCTAATATCAAATCATTTTCCTTAGTTTTGCCAATGACATCATTATGAATATCTGCTGTCTTGCCTGTTTTGTCTGCTGATACAATCGCATCAACAGGTAGATGTAATTTTATATCAGTCAACGTTAATTTATTCACTTCTTCTGTCATATTTTTTTCTATATATGACTTACCGATTGCGATGCCTTTAGCGTGTAGTACCGTGTTGGCCAAAGCCCCACCAAGTAAAACATGGTCAGCTTTATCTAAAAAAGATTGTATAAATCCTATTTTTGTTGAAATTTTTGCTCCACCAATAACTACGGACAAGGGCCGTTCATAATTATTCAAAAGTTCGCTTAATGTATTAACTTCCTTTTCTAATAATAGTCCAGCTACCGATGGCAGAAACTTTGTCACGCCCACAGTAGAAGCGTGCGCCCGATGAGAAACACCAAATGCATCATTAATAAATACATCAGCTATGGAAGATAACTCCTTGGCAAACACTTCATCGTCCGTTTCTTCACCTAAATAAAATCGCAGGTTTTCTAACATTAAAATGTCCCCATCGACCAATGCATTAACTTTTTCTTTCACCCGTCTGCCGATACAATCGTCAATAAATGCCACTGGTAGCTCTAAAAATTTCTCAAGTTGCTTGGCTATTTTTTCTAAACTATAGGCTGGATCAATTTTTCCACCGGGCCTGCCGAAATGTGTGATAATTATTACTTTAGCTTTTTTTTCAATTAAATATTTAATGGTTGGCAAGGATACTTTTACTCTAAAATTATCGCCCAATGATCCACCGGGGTTTATAGACAAGTTTAAATCGCACCTCAACAAAACCTTTTTCCCGACGACGTCAATATCTCGAACCGTTTTCATTTTATGAAATACTTTTTATTAAATTCACAAATTCTCCTACATTCAAACTCGCTGCGCCAACTAAAACTCCATCCATTTTTGATTCAACCACGAATTCATGGACATTGTGGCTAGTAACGCTCCCACCATATAAAAGTTTAACCCTGTGAGCTATGGGTCTACCATAAAGTTTAGTTAATATTTTTCTCAATAGAACCGACATTTTTAAAATATCTTCTGGCGTTGCGGCATGTCCTTCACTTGATGTAGAAATCGTCCAAGTCGGCTCATACACAATTATTACATCTGCTACACGTGTTGAACTTACTCCCTCTAAAGCAACGACTATTTGTTGCTCAATCTCTTGTTCGTATATATCTCTCTCATCACGATTTTTTTCTCCGACGCAAAGAATTGGCCTGATTCGGCATCTTAAAGCCTCTTTCAATTTTTTATTAATTAATTGATCACTTTCTCCAAAATAGCTTCTTCGTTCTGAATGCCCCAAAATAACGTAACTCACACCTAACGACTTAAGCATGATAGCCGAGACCTCCCCAGTATATGCGCCTCTTTCTTCATAAAACATATTTTGAGCACCCAAAGATATCCCTTCGGTCGGATATTGAAACCCCTGCAAGTATATGTAAGGCGGACAAATCACTACATCTGCAAATAATTTTTTTGCCTCTTTTTTTACCGTACTAAAAAGATTATCCGCCTCGCTACTAGATAAAGGATTCATTTTCCAATTTGCGATGACTAGTGGTTTCATACTTTTTAATTTATTATATAAAAGCTAGTGAATTAACTAATTGTTGCTAAAACAACTTCAAACATTTTTTTCTAATCTTAAAAACTCAGCTGCCTTATCTGGCTCCAGTGTCGATATTTCTATACCGGTTCCTAATTCGAAACCTGCCCAAGTACCTGTTTTAGGCATAATTTCCAAATGCCAATGATAGTGATCGTGCACTCCTCCGTCGCAAGGAGCTGTATGTAAAAAAAAATTATATGCGGGATCACCCAAAACCTCAAAAATTCTCTGAATCGCTTCACGTAGCGCTTCTGCTAAACTTTGCTTATTTTGATCGTCAATTTTTTCGAAATATGCGCTGTGAACCTTTGGATATATCCTAACTTCGAATGAACTTCTTGAAGCGAAAGGACACAAAACAACAAATTCCTTATTTTCAAAAACTATTCTTTTTTTATCTGTGATGTCCCATTCAATCATTGCGCAATGCACACATTGGCCATGTTTATCCATATATTTTTTTGAGCCCTCCAAGCTACGATTTAAATCTGGATCAATAATCGGTATGGCCATTAACTGAGAATGAGGGTGCACAATTGAAGCCCCCGCCTCTTTCCCATAGTTGTTAAAAATAGAAATATAGTTTACAAATTTCTTGTCTTTTAATGATAAATACCTCGACTGATAAGCATCAATAATTAGTTTCACTTCACTAGTACTCATTTCAGCGATAGTTTTTTTATGATCTCGGATAATTATTACTTCGTGATGACCAATTGCGTTCATTGTCTCGTACGGACCCTGTTGCTCTTTTCTCAACTCATTACCCACTGAAAACGCTGGATATTTATTTGGGATTACTACCAATTGCCATTCATCTTTTTCATTTTTATATTCTAAGACAGGGGCTGACTGAGTGGCTATGTTACAAAACACACAATCGGCTTCTGAAACGTCTATCTTTTCTCTTTTATTTTTTGAAAAATCCTCTGGTCGCATCGCCCTACCTACCGCAATAACTACCCAGTCATTGCTAACCGGATCAAGTCTCAATTGTGAGTAATGTTTTTCGACTTGCCCTTTATCCATAATTATTATTTATTATATTTACCAATTATTAAATTCCATCTTATTTTAATTGTTTCCCAAATGACTTCAAAATAAGCAAATAATTTTACGTGAGACTCTTCATCGTTTATCCAAGTAACTGGAATTTGCTTAATCTTATAACCTAATTTTTTGGAAATTGCCAGCGCTTCTATATCGAAACCCCAACGATCAATTCTCATTCTAGAAAATACATCTTCAGCGGCTTTTGCTGAAAAACATTTGAAACCACACTGAGTATCCCAAATCCCAAAAAGTCCTGCAACAACCTGTATAAAAATATTACCAGCATCTCCTAGAAACTCCTTATAACGTGCTTGGTGTTTTTTAATATCTGCCCCTTTTATATCACGGGAGCCTATTACTATATCAAAACCTTCCTTAAAAAATGGATCCATTTTAGAAAAATGATCAATGCTAGTTGAATTATCAGCATCCATAAAAACTCTATATTCACCTTTTGCTTCTAGCATACCCTGGCGAACAACAAAACCTTTACCATGATTTCCCTTGTTATCAATAACCCTCAAATTGCTGATCTGCTCTTGCAACCCCTTAACAACTTGTGTTGTATTATCTTTTGCGCCATCGCTAACCACGATAATCTCATAACTATAGGTTTGACTACTTAACCAGTCGCTTAAAGCAATTAAAGTCTTAGCGATCCTCTTCTCTTCATTGTATGCAGGTATTATAACTGACAAATAGTAATCCATTTTAAATAATTATTTATATTACTAAGCACCTACCAGAGATTATATCATAATTGCGTAATAATTTCCGCACTATTTTTACCAATTAAAACTGTATGTTCAAAATGAGCCGCCAATGTACCATCCTTCGTTTCAAATCCATAGCCATCATTACTTTTTTTTATCTCATATCCACCTAAACTCACCATTGGCTCAATGGCCAAAACCATACCCTCAACAATTTTATCTCCCGATCCTTTCTTGCCAAAATTAGGAACTTGCGGAGCTTCATGAACTTTTTTGCCAGTTCCATGCCCGACTAAATCTCTAATAACTGAAAAATTATTTTTCTCAACATATTCCTGAATAGCAAAGCCAATGTCCCCAATTCTACCTCCAACATTTGCTTGTGCGATACCAATAGACAAGGCTTCCTTTGTTATATCAATTAATCGTTGTGCATCTTTATCAACAATCCCCACCGGCACAGTTATTGCAGAATCAGTAAAAAATCCGTCATATTCGATTCCTAGATCAATACTAAGTAAATCACCATTTTTTAAAATTTTTTCCTGCGTTGGTATTACGTGAACAATTTCTTCATTAATAGATGTACATAAAATAGCTGGATAACCACCGTAATTTAAAAAAGACGGCCGAGCATTAGCCTCACTGATCATTCTTTCAGCCATATTTTCTAGCGCCAGCGTAGAAACACTCTCCTTTGCTTCTTGCGATAACTCACCCAAAATCTTTGCCAAAATTTTGCCTCCTTGTCTTATCGCTTCTTGTTCAAAACTATTTTTTAATATTGCCATGGCCAAAATGTTTTAAAATACTTTCTCTTGCATCATTAAAAACTTTTTCTACGGATTGTTGTCCATTCACCTCGTCCAAAAGCTCAACCTTTTTTAAATACTCAACCACTGGCGCCGTCTCCTCAATATATTCTCGGATTCTCTCTTTAATAATTTCTGCTTTGTCTAAGTCGCGCGTTACTAATTTTCCTCCGCAATGCGGACAATTAATCAATTTAACATTTTCTTCACTATAAATTACTGGTTTTCTGCATTTTTCACAAATCCTTCTATGTGTGTTGCGCCACATTGTATCCTCTTCGCTGATTTTAATATTAAGTGCTAAAATATTTTCTCGTCCAAATCTATCTATTAAAAAAGGTAGTAAATTTTCAACTTCAAAAAGCGTTCTAGGGGAGCCATCAAAAACTATACCACCCATCAGCTCCATTGCATCAATTGCTTCCTTCAACCACTCAAATAACAATTCCGCTGAAATTAGATCACCCTTATCGTAAGCAATTTTAGCTTCCGCCACTTCTGGGTCATTCAATGATTTATTGAACTTTTCTCTAATCATATTACTAGTTTCAAAGTGATATAGACCAAAATGCAGAGACAACAAATTAGCCTGCGTGCCCTTACCAGCCCCAGGCAAACCTATTAAAAATATTATTTTTGAGCTTGTCATATGTTCATCATAACAATGATTATTAAAAATAAAAAGCCCCCTTGGGGGCTTTTACAGTATAATTATAATATTACAGTCCTTCATAATCTCTCATGACAAGCTGAGCATCAATTTGTCTAATAGTTTCTAAAACAACAGCCACAACGATTAAAATTGCCGTTCCACCAATAGTTAAAGTGCTCACTCCACTGAACTGTTGAATAATAGTAGGTAAAACTGCAATTAACCCTAAAAACACTGCCCCAACTAAAAGGACTCGATTTAAAATTAGTTTTAAAAAATCTGCGGTTGGTCTACCAGGCCTAATGCCTGGGACAAACCCTCCCATTTTCTGTAAATTTTCTGAAACATTTTTTGGGTCAAAAGTAACTGCGGTATAAAAATATGTAAATAACAAAACTAATATAAAATATATTGTAGCGTAAATAAAGCCTTGATTATTAAATACTTGTGTTATTTTTGAAGACAAGCTAGCTAACCAGCCTACTGATGACGAAATAAAAAAGCTAGCGACCATTCCAGGAAATAGCATAATAGAAAGCGCAAAGATAATAGGAATTACACCTGCTGGATTTACATTAAGTGGTAAATAGGTTGAAACACCTCCATACATTTTAGACCCACGGATTCTCTTAGCATATGAAACAGGAATATTTCTTCGTCCTTCGGTAATTAATACAACTGCCGCCACCACAAGCACCGCCAAAAGCGCGAAACCTATATATGATGGCACTTTAGCTGGATTCCAAGTAGCTATAGTTTGGTTAAAGGTTGCTGGCAGTCGAGATACAATCCCAGCAAAAATTAAAAGAGACACTCCATTACCAATTCCCTTTTCAGAAATTAATTCCCCTAACCACATGATGAATATTGTTCCTCCACAGATCGCTGATATCGCAACTAATAATTGAAATACTGTTAAATATCCAATAACCTGACTACTTTGCAAAAGCTTGATCATTCCAAATGACTGCAAAATTGCCAATGGGACAGTTAATAAACGTGAGTATTGATTAAATTTTTGTCGGCCTGCTTCTCCCTCTTCTTTGTATAAAGCTTCTAACTTTGGGAATATCATTGTCAACAATTGCATGATAATTGTAGCTGTAATATATGGGCTAAGACCAATCATGGCCAAAGAAAAATTATCGAATGCTCCTCCAGTAAACACACTAATTAAACCAAATAATTGGTTACTTTCAAAAAAACTTTTTAGTTTTGTAACATCCACGCCTGGCACTGGAATTGCCGCAATCGCCCTAAATATCATTAACATCAACAAAACAAAAAGTATTTTGTTTCTAAGTTCTTTGACTCTAACTATTAAGCCTAGTTTCTTTAACATTATAATTAAGATTTAATTTTTCCACCGGCCTTGGCCACCTTTCCCTTTGCGCTAGCCGAAAATTTACAATCATCAAAATTAAAAACTTTTTTTATTTCTCCACTACCTAAGATTTTTACCGCTGGCAACGCCCCAGCCTGCTTTCTTATTAGCCCTTTTTCAAATAAAGTTTTTGGATTTACTTGCTCATTTGTTTTAAAATACTTTTCAATAACACTCAAATTCAAAACAGCTGGTTTAACATGTATTGAAGAAATACCTTGACCGCGTTTTTTTGGAAACTTTTTAAATAATGGAGTGTCTCCACCAATAAAACCAGGGCGAACATGCGAACTTGAATGTGCATAATAACCCTTCACTCCTCTACCGGAATAAGTACCGCGCTTACCACCCCGACCAATACGCTGGCTTCTTCTATTGCTACTATTTGGTTTTACATCGTGAATCTGCATATTTTATTTTACCTCTGTTCTTAATGTTGTAAAAGCCTTAAGCACTGCCTTGGCATTATTTACCTTATTAGTTGAACGACTAATGATTTTAGCATTAATATCACGTATCCCAGCTAATTCACACATAGGCCTTACAACACCTCCGGCAATGATACCTCTCCC
>PFDW01000069.1 GCA_002793835.1 Candidatus Portnoybacteria bacterium CG10_big_fil_rev_8_21_14_0_10_36_7
GAAAAATACAAATACAGGAGATACCTTGTGCGATGAAGACGACCCGATTATTTTGGAAAAAATGATATTTCCTGAACCAGTTATTGGTGTTGCGATTGAACCGAAAACCAAAGCTGACCAAGAAAAGATGGGAATTGCTTTGAGACGTTTAGCGCAGGAGGACCCAACATTTAGAATTAAAACAGATCATGAGACTGGTCAAACTATTATCTCTGGTATGGGTGAATTGCATTTAGATATTATTGTGGATCGTATGATGAGAGAATTTAAGGTTGACGCAAATGTTGGACGACCACAGGTTGCTTATAAAGAGACTATTAAAGGTGAAGCAGAAGCCGAAGGAAAATATGTTCGTCAAACCGGTGGTCATGGTCAATATGGTCATGTAAGATTACGAGTAAAGCCACTGGAGAGTGGTAAGGGCTTGGAATTTGTTAATGATGTTAAGGGTGGAGCAATCCCACAGGAATTTATCCCGGCGATTGAAAAAGGAGTTAAAGAAGCAGTTGATAAAGGTGTTCTAGCCGGGTATCCATTAGTTGATTTAGAAGTTTCAATTTACGATGGTTCTTACCATGACGTTGACTCATCAGAAATGGCTTTTAAAATTGCTGGTTCAATGGCTGTACAAGCGGCTGTCAGACGTGCTAATCTTGTATTATTGGAACCAATTATGAAATTACAGGTTATTGTCCCGGAACAATTTATGGGAGACGTAATTGGGGATATCAGCGCAAAGCGTGGGCAAATTGAAAATGTGGATGAGCGAGGGCAAGGGACCAGTAAAGTTAAGGTGATAGACTCAATGGTTCCGTTATCTGAAATGTTTGGTTATGCAACTTCCCTAAGATCCATGAGTCAGGGGCGAGCCTTATTTACCATGGAGTTCAGTCATTATCAAGATGCCCCTCAAAATATCGTTGAGCAAGTGATTAGTGGTAAAAAATAATAAATTTTATGTTTTGGGAACAAATTAAAAAAATTTTACCTCAAGCAAAAGGGCCTTGCATTATAGTTGAGGAAGGCTCCGCTAAATATGTTATTTTAAATTTTGATGAGTACGAACAAATAATCAAAAAGAAAGCTAATCCATTGACTTCGCCCCGTCCCAGTGAAGATCCAGAACATATAGAAAAGATAAATCAAGAAATTGAAAGTTTGAAAGAAATAGAAGATAATGGTAAAATGCTGGAAGAAATTGCCGATTTTCCAAGTGAAATTCAGATAGAAGACCTTCCGATTGAATAAGGCGGGCCATAGTATTGACAACTGGGTAGCGATTTACTATACTGGATTCATAAGTTTTTAATATCGTTGCTTGCATAAAGCAACGGACAATGAAATATAAATTTAATAAAAGCATCCTAAATGTTTTTTTATTGTCTAAAAATAAAAAAATAAGTTAGAAGATGTAAAAAATAACATGACAGACAAGTTTGAACGAGGAAAGCCCCATATAAACGTTGGTACTATTGGTCACGTTGACCATGGTAAAACAACATTAACAGCCGCGATGCTTTATGTATTGCATATGGCCGGTTTTAAGGCACAAGAAAGGGGAGTTAGCGATATTGATAATGCTCCTGAAGAGAAAGCTAGAGGGATCACGATTGCAACTTGTCACGTAGAATATGAATCTGAAAAACGACATTATGCTCACATAGATTGTCCTGGACATGCTGATTATATTAAAAATATGATCACTGGTGCTGCTCAAATGGATGGCGGTATATTGGTGGTTTCAGCTCCTGATGGCCCTATGCCTCAAACTAGAGAGCACATTTTGTTAGCCCGCCAAGTTGGTGTGCCAGCTTTAGTTGTGTTTTTAAATAAAATTGACATGGTTGATGATCCAGAATTAGTTGATTTAGTTGAACAAGAAATTAGAGAATTGTTGACTAAGTATCAGTATCCTGGTGAAACAACTCCGATTATTCGTGGTTCGGCTCTTAAGGCTTTGGACGCTAAGTCTGGAGATGATGAAGCAGCTAAGCCAATCTTAGAACTTTTGAAGGCTCTCGATGAATTTGTGCCTGATCCTGTTCGTGATACAGAAAAACCTTTCTTAATGCCAGTTGAAGACGTCTTTTCAATTGAAGGAAGAGGCACTGTTGTCACTGGTCGAATTGAAAGAGGAAAAATTAAAGTAAACGATGAAGTAGAAATAATTGGTATTAGACCAACTACTAAAACCGTAGTTACTGGTATTGAAATGTTTAATAAATCATTGGATGATGGTCAAGCTGGAGATAATGCTGGTCTTTTGCTTCGAGGTCTTAAAAAAGAAGACATTGAGCGAGGACAAGTTTTGGCCAAACCTGGCTCAGTCACTCCTCACACTGAATTTATCGGAGAGATGTATATATTAACAAAAGAGGAAGGTGGTCGACATACACCATTCTTTAAAGGTTATAAACCCCAATTTTATATTCGAACAACTGACATAACTGGTGAAGTTATTTTGCCGGAAGGAACCGAAATGGTAATGCCTGGCGATACAGTAAGTTTGACTGTTAAACTAATTGGTCCTGTAGCCTTAGAAGATAAGACAAAGTTCGCCATTAGAGAAGGTGGTCATACTGTTGGCGCAGGTGTAGTTACCAAAATTCTTAAATAAAAGAATTATTATTAATATAAATAATTGCAGTACCTTTAATCATGACAACCAGTAAAGAAGAATCAAAACAGAGAATCAGAATTAAAGTGCGGTCTTATGACCACAAGGTTTTGGACCAGTCTTTAAAACAAATTGTGGAAACAGCTGAACGCCAAGGTGTAAAAACTATTGGCCCTGTACCATTACCTGTGGAAATTAGAAAATATACAGTTAATAAATCAACGTTTGTTCATAAGGATTCCAGAGACCAGTATGAAATGAGAATTCATAAACGATTGATTGATATTGTCAGCCCCACACCTAAAGTTATTGATGCATTGGTTAATTTGAGTTTGCCAGCAGGTGTGGATGTGGAAATTAAAATGTAAATAAATGTACGATTCCCCCAGAAAACCGGGGTACCCCGGTTTTTCTGTTAAAAATTAGTCTAAACAAGAAACATGAAGTTTATTATCGGAAAAAAAGTTGGGATGACGCAGATTTATGAGGGTGATAAAATCGTTCCTGTTACTGTTGTGGAAGCAGGGCCATGTTTAGTTTCGCAAATAAAAAGTAAGGATACGGATGGCTATGAGTCTTGGCAGTTGGCGTTTGGTAAAACCAAGCATATTGCGAGGCCTCAAAAAGGGCATTTAAAAAACTTGGGAGACTTAGCACATATGAAAGAATTTAGATTTAAACAATCTCCGCCAGAAAAGAAACTAAGTATTGGTGATACGATTGATGCTTCTTGGTTTAGTGAAGGTGAAGAAGTTAAGGTCGCTGGTCTTTCAAAAGGAAGGGGATTCATGGGCGTAGTTAAGCGTCACGGGTTTAGTGGCGGTCCTGCTAGTCACGGTCAAAAGCATCAACATAGAGCACCTGGCTCAATCGGAGGTGGTTTTCCAGAAAGAGTAACGAAAGGAAGACGTATGGCTGGCCGATCTGGCAGTGAAAAAAACATAATTAAATCCGAGATTGTAAAAATTGACAAAGATAATAATTTGATAGCATTTAAAGGAGCACTTCCTGGAAGGCGTGGAACAATATTAACTATTGTTAGTAAATAATCATGAAATATCCTGTACATAATATACAAGGAAAGAATGTTGGGGAAGTAAACTTACCTGATCGAATTTTTGCTGTAAATTTTAATCATAATTTAGTTCATCAAGCAATGATTACTCAAGAAAAAACTTCTCGTGAAGCGATTGCCGATGCAAGGATGCGCGGAGAAGAAGTTCGCGGTGGTGGTAAAAAACCTTGGGCGCAAAAAGGTACAGGGCGATCAAGACATGGTTCTAGCAGGTCTCCTATATGGAAAGGTGGCGGTGTTACTTTCGGTCCAACCAACGAAAGAAATTGGGCTCAAAAGATTAACAAAAAAGCCAAACAGAAAGCCCTATTTATGGTGTTATCTCAAAAAGCTAAAGAAAACGAACTGGTGGTTTTAGATAATTTGGAGATAATCGAACCAAAAACTAAGGAAGTGTCGGGAATTTTAAAAAATATTTTTAACGTTGTTAAATCGGATAGACCAAGAAAAACAATAATTGTAACTCCAAAAAAGAGCGAATCTGTTGTGCGAGCAAGTCACAATTTACCATATTTACAAACAATTGGAGCGTCAAGTTTAAATATTCTAGATATTTTAAAAAATAAATACTTGATCATTCCGCAGTCAGCTTTAGAATCGATTGAAAAAACATTCACAAAAATTTAATTATGGCTATTTTTAAAAAAACAACTAAAAAAGAAAAAGGCGTGAAAAAAATGCAAGCTAAAACTTTGCCGAAAAAGCATGAAAAAAAATCGGAATTAATAGTTAGCGTTTTGCATTCGCCAGTGATTACTGAAAAAGCTGCTCTTCTTGCTGAAAGCAATCAGTATGTTTTTCAAGTTATGCCAAGCACGAATAAAATTATGATTAAAGAAGCGATTGAAGGGTTATATAATGTTTCTGTACTTAGGGTGAATATAACGACATTGCCGGGTAAAACACGAAGACGCGGTAATACGACTGGTCATACGTCTGGAATTAAGAAAGCGATTGTGAAACTTAAGGAAGGCGATAAAATTGAAATAGGAGCTAATTAATTATCATGGCTATTAAAATATACAATCCAACAAGTCCAGGAAGACGTCAGATGTCTGGTATCAAATATTCGATGCTGACGAAACAAAAACCCGAAAAAAGTTTAACGGGTTCTTTGAAGCGTCATGCTGGGAGAATGTCTTCGGGTAAATTAACGGTGCGTCATCAGGGAGGCGGGCACAAACGAGCCTATAGAGAAATTGATTTTAAAAGAAGCAAAGTTAATATTCCTGGTCACGTTGCTTCTTTAGAATATGACCCTAACCGATCTTCTTTTATCGCATTGATTAATTATGTAGATGGAGAAAAAAGATATATTTTAGCGCCTCATGATATTAAAGTTGGTGATACAATTTTAAGTGCAGAAAAAGTACCAAATCAGATTGGAAATCACACGATGCTAAAGAACATTACTGTTGGAGCTTTTGTACATAATATTGAATTGGAACCTAACAAGGGTGGACAAATTGTTCGTTCTGCTGGAAGCTTTGCACAGGTTTCAGCTCATGATTCTGGTTGGACTCAGCTTAAGATGCCATCGGGCGAAGTCAGGAAAGTTTTAGATGAATGCTACGCTACAATTGGACAAGTTTCAAATCCTGAATATAATACAGTAATCATTGGAAAAGCCGGAAGAAATCGTTGGCGGGGCAAACGACCTCATGTAAGAGGTTCCGCAATGAATCCAGTTGATCATCCGCATGGTGGTGGAGAAGGAGCCCAGCCGATTGGTTTACGTAGAGGACCCAAAACGCCTTGGGGCAAGTTAGCTTTTGGCGTAAAGACTAGAAAGAAAAAGCAATCAGATTCGTTAATAATTGAACGAAGAAAATAATATGTCACGATCAATTAAGAAAGGCCCATATATAGATGAAAAATTACTTAAGAAAGTAAAGGCTCTTCCTGCTGGTTCAAAATCGATTATTAAAACGTGGACGCGTAGTACGACTATTAGTCCAGAAATGATTAATTATACTTTCGGAGTCCATAACGGAAAAGAACATATTCCAGTTTTTATTACGGAAGAAATGGTTGGGCATAGGTTGGGTGAATTTTCGCCAACTAGAAAATTCAGTAAGCACGGCGGAAAGATGCAGAAAGAAATAGAGGTGGCAGATGCGCAAAAAGAACGAGAGGCATCAGTTGCGGCAAAAGTTGAAACAAAAGCATAAATAATATCATGCAAGTAATTGCAAAATTAAACAATTTAAGAATTGCGCCAAGAAAAGTTAGGCTAGTTGTGAATCTTGTAAAGAAGATGCCTATTGAACAGGCAAAAGCGCAATTGAAGTTTTTGTCAAAGAGATCGACTTTACCTGTTTTTAAACTTTTGAAATCAGCCCAAAGTAATGCTGTCCAAAATTTTGGTATTGAAAAGGAAAATTTATTTGTTAAAGAAATTAAAGTTGATGAAGCAAGAATGATGAAAAGATGGTTGCCGAGAGCTTTTGGGCGAGCTACGCCAATTCAGAAAAAGTCATCCCATATAAGTGTTGTTTTAGAAGAGATTACCGCTGGGAAGGGACGAGTTGCTGAAGCAAAAATTTCTAAACCGATTGAAGTTGTTGAATCATTGTCAGAAAAAACTAGCATTGATAGCAAGGGTAGCAAATTGAAAACAGGAGATGCTAAATCACATGCAGACGTGGTAGAGCCAAAAAAGAAACTTTCTTCTAAGCCAGGGCTTAAGGGAATGGGCAAGGTCTTTAGAAGAAAAACTATTTAATAAAAAAATGGGACATAAAATAAATCCAAAATTAATGCGTCTTACTGGCCTAAGTGATTGGCAATCACGCTGGTTTAGTGCGAAAGAATTCCCACAGTTTTTGGAAGAGGATTTATTATTGCGAGAACATTTAGAAAAAAAATTATCAAAATCAGGTTTAGCTGCTATAGAAATTGAAAGATCATTCAATGCGTTAAAAGTTATTATAAAAACTTCAAAACCAGGTTTAATTATTGGGCGAGGTGGCTCGGGCATAGAGGATATTAAAAAAGAGTTAACCAAATTATTGAAAGCAAGATTTCCACAATCAAAAGGATATCAAATTAATTTAGAAGTCGAGGAAATTAAAAATCCACAGGGTCAAGCAATGGTTATGGCTTTAAATATTGCCGAACAGATTGAAAAGAGAATGCCGTTTCGTCGAACTTTGAAGCAAACCATAGAGAAGATTAGTCAGAGTAAGGATGTATTAGGCGTTAAAATTATGATAAAAGGTAGGCTTGATGGTAATGAAATTGCTAGAAAAGAGTGGTTGGCTAAAGGGCAATTGCCACTTCATACCTTAAGAGCAAATATTGATTATGTTAGAGCTACGGCTTTTACTACTTATGGCACAATTGGAATAAAGGTTTGGATATATAAAGGAGAAAGACAATAAACTATCATGTTGATGCCAAAAAAAGTAAAACATAGAAAGTGGCAGAAAGGGCGAACAAGAGGAGTCGCGTCTAGAGGTTTTGAATTGGCATTTGGCAGTTGTGGTCTTAAGGCAATGCAGACAGCTTGGGTTGATGGAAGACAGATTGAGTCCGCGAGACGGACCATAACGCATTCACTAAAAAGAGGTGGAAAATTATGGATAAGAATTTTTCCCGATATGCCAAGAACAAGAAAGGGTCAAGAAGTTCCGATGGGTGGAGGAAAAGGCGCGGTAGAATTTTATGTCGCACCAGTTAAGCCCGGCCGAATTCTTTTTGAAATTGATGGTATTGGTGCAGATGAAGCAAAGAGAGCTTTAACTTTGGCAGCTCGTAAAATGCCAATGAAAACAAGAATTGTAACCAGATAATATGTTAGCTAAAGAATTAAGACAAACTTCTGAAATGGAGTTAATACGACATATCAGCGAGCTTTCAGATAAGCTTCGTCATTTAAGGTTTGAAAAAAGTATGCAAAAATTGAAGAATAGCAATGAAATTTACGAAGTAAAAAAAGATATCGCCAGAATAAAAACGATTTTAAATGAGAAAAAACATGGAAAATAATAAATTAAAACAAAAACTTCAGGGCGTGGTGGTTAGTGATAAAATGGATAAAACTGTTGTTGTGGAAGTGAAGAAAATGAAGATGCACGCAAAATATCTTAAGCGTTATTTGATGAGTAAAAAATATAAAGTGCATGACGAAAGTAATCAAGCGCATATTGGGGATAATGTTATTATTCAGTCTTGTAGGCCAATTAGTCGAGATAAAAGATGGATATTAAAGGAAATAGTAAAGAAATCATAATACAAAACAATGATTCAATTAAGATCAATTTTAAATGTTGCGGATAATTCAGGAGCGAGAAAAATTGCTTGTTTTAAAGTTTTGCGCGGTTCATTTCATAGAACCGCTGAATTAGGTGATATAATTGTCGCGTCAGTAAAAGAAGCAGAACCTAGAAAGCAAGTTAAAAAGGGAGAAGTCGTAAAGGCGGTAATAGTTAGACAGCGGAAGGCTTATCGTCGAAGCGATGGATCTTATGTTAGATTCGATGAAAATGCCGCGGTTATTATTGATGCTAATAAAGAACCTCGTGGGACACGAATTTTAGGTCCAATACCACGAGAGTTAAAAGATAGAGGTTTTAATACCATTATTTCTTTAGCTAAAGAAGTTGTATAAAAATATGAATATCAAGAAAGGAGACAAAGTATTAATATTATCAGGGAAGGATCGCGGAAAAACTAGCCGTGTGCTTAAGGCATTGCCTGAGAGCGAAAGACTAATTGTGGAAAATATTAATATGGTAAAGAAACATAAAAAGCCACGGAATCAAGGAGAAAAAGGACAAGTGGTTTTAGTACCACGGTCTTTACATATTTCAAATGCACAATTGATTTGTTCAAAGTGTGGTAAGCCAACTAGAGTAGGTAGAAAAATTACGGACAAGAAAACATTCAGGGCCTGTAAAAAGTGTAATCAGGAATTTTAAATAATATGAAATCAAAGAATTTAAAAGAATTATATTTTAGTGAAGTCAGGCCAAACCTTAAAAAGGATTTGGGTTTTAAAAATGAAATGGCGGTTCCAAAAATGCTTAAAGTTACTCTGGATACGGGCATTGGTAGGTTTTTAAAAGACGAAAAAGCCAAGGATGGGATTTATAATGATTTAATGATAATCAGTGGTCAGAAACCTAAAAAATGTCCAGCTAAGAGGGCGATCGCATCATTTAAAACTAGAGAAGGATTGATTATTGGTTATAAGGTTACCTTAAGAGGGCAACGAATGTATGATTTTTTAACTAGATTTATAAATATTGTTTTGCCTCGTACGAGAGACTTCAGAGGCTTAGATCTCAAAGGAATAGATAAGGGTGGAAATTTGAATATTGGGGTTAAGGAACAATTAGCATTCCCGGAAATTTCACAAGAAAGCGTGCATGTTATTTTCGGATTAGGCATTACTGTTACAACGAATTCGAATAACCAGAAAGAAGCTGAAGCGTTGTTCCGAGCGTTGGGCTTCCCATTCAAGAAATAATTTGTTAAAGCATATATATGGCAACACAAGCACAAATACAAAAATCAAAGAGGACACCAAAATATAAGAGCAGAATTGTTAGACGTTGTTTTAGGTGTGGACGGAAAAGAGGTTATATGCGAGACTTCAATTTGTGCAGAATTTGTTTCCGCGAATTAGCATCCCAAGGGTTGATTCCTGGAATTAAAAAATCTTCTTGGTAAACATATGATGACAGATCCTATATCAGACTTTTTAGCGCGAATAAGAAACGCACAGATGCGTGGACATGATCAAGTTTATGTGCCGTTTTCTGCATTGAAACAAGAACTAGCAAAAACTCTAGAAAAAAATGGATATATAGCTGGGATGGAAAAGATAGGTAAGGAAAAGGCAAAAGAGCAGTTAGTAATAAACTTGAAATACGATGTTAGTGGTAATCCAGCTATTGTTGAGGCAAAAAAGATTTCAAAGCCTGGCCAAAGAATTTATATCCATAAGGATAAGATTCATCCGCAACAATTCATTTTGAGAGTTATTTCAACCTCAAAGGGATTGATGAGCGATAAGGAAGCTAAAAAAGTGGGATTAGGCGGAGAGTTAATGTGCGAAATTAAATAAATATATGAGTAAAGTAGGAAAAAAACCAATTACAATGCCAACAGGAGTCACTGCAACTTTAAGTGGCGATGTGTTGACTGTAAAAAGTGCTAAGGGGGAATTATCTAAAAAATTTCCGATTTTGAATTTGGATTTGAATGTTGCTGATGGACAAGCTATTGTTTCTCCTAAAATGGAAGACAAAGAAACAAAAACTTTATGGGGAACATGGAGGAATTTATTAAATAATATGATAATTGGCGCGAGTGAAGGATATGTTAAACGCTTGGAATTGGAAGGAGTCGGTTATAAAGCGGTTTTGCAAGGGAAGAATTTACAAATGTCTTTAGGTTTCTCGCACCCAATTTTGATAGAACCACCAGCGGGAATAGAGTTTAAGATAGAAAAAAATACGATTTTAGTTTCAGGTATTGATAAAGAAGCAGTTGGTCAAATTTGCGCCGAAATCAGAAGTTGGAGAGAGCCAGAACCGTATAAGGGTAAGGGTATCCGTTATGCTGGTGAAATTGTTAGACGTAAATCAGGTAAAAAAGTTGGTACAGCAGCTGCATAAAATTTATTACAATGAAAGATATTAAAGAAATTATTTTAGCTAAGAGAGTAAAAAGGCACAAAAAAATTCGTGCCAGGATTAAAGGGACAAAAAATCGTCCTCGTCTTTCAGTATTTAGAAGTACAAAATATCTCCAAGTTCAATTAATCAATGATGGGAAAGGGGAGACTTTATTAGGGGTAACTGATAAAGCTATTAAGATGGGTGGCAAAAAAATGACAAAAATTGAATCAGCAAAAGAATTAGGAAAAGTCTTGGCGGAAAAAGCAATTAAACAAAAAATTGATACAGTAGTTTTTGATAGAGGTGGATTTAAATATCATGGAAGAATAAAATCATTAGCTGATAGTGCAAGAGAGGGAGGACTTAAATTTTAAATATTATGGCAAATTTTAAAAAAAGTAATTTTAAGAAAGAGAAGTCAGAGTTTGACTCAAGAAATCTAGGAGTAGATAGAGTCACTCGTGTTGTGGCGGGCGGAAAAAGATTTCGGTTCCGGGTTATTGTTGTTGTGGGCGATCACAAAGGACGAGTGGGAATTGGTATGGGCAAAGGTATTGATGTTTCAATGGCTATTGAAAAAGCAACTAACCAAGGCAAGAAACATTTAGTTAATGTTCCAATCATTGCAGACGGAACAATTCCTCATGCGATTCATGTAAAATTTG